>NZ_JBSFNS010000076.1:0-41885 GCF_053587275.1 Amycolatopsis sp. NPDC003676 | reverse complement strand
CGAATTCCAGCGAACGGTCCATGACCTGCGCGGTGCGCTGATCCAGGGCGCCGCGCAGCGCGGAGGTGCGCACCAGCGAACCGAGTTCCTGCGGTGAGCGAGCCGAGCGCAGTTCTTCGGCGGGTTCGATGCCCAGCCTGCGCACGATCCAGTTGGCGGCGCCGTTGAGGAACCGGATCAGCCACTTGAACATGGCCGAGAACCAGATCATCGGGCCCGCCGTGAGCCGGGCGGTGGCCATCGGCTTGGCGATGGCGATGTTCTTCGGCACGAGTTCGCCGTAGATCATCGACAGCGAGGTCGCCAGGACCAGCGCCACCACCAGGGCGACGCCGTGCGCGGCGTTCGGGCTCAGGCCCGCCGCGTCCAGCAGCGGATCGAGCAGCCGGGCCAGCACGGGCTCGGCGATGAAGCCGGTGATCAGGGTGGTGATGGTGATGCCGAGCTGCGCGCCGGAGAGCTGGAAGGACAGGGTGTGGTGGGCCTGCTTGACCAGCCGGGAGCGGACGTCACCTTCGCGGGCCGCGGCCTCGACGGTGCTGCGTTCCAGTGCGGTGAGGGAGAACTCGGCGGCGACGAAGAGCGCGGTGCCGAGGGTGAGAGCGATGAAGCCGAGCAGGCTGAGCACGGTCAGAACGATGGACATCCTCAGCACCACCCGGGTGATGCCGTGGGGAGATCGAGAGATCGAACGGACGCTGCGGAAAGGAGGACGCCGGGTTGGTCACCCGGCTCCGTAGAGGAACCCTCCTGTGTGGCGCCCTTGGACGCGGGTGACAACTGGATCCTTTCGGGGTGGGGAAGAAAGCGCTGCCGAGATCGGCAACTCCATAGTAATCGGTCCGCATCGATGATGTGTCAGCGGCGCGGGGCGAAGCGACGGCGGCCGACCGGAACCGGAGTCCCGATCGGCCGCTGTCGGTCGGTGGTCACCAGCCGCTGGGCAGCGGGCGTCCCTCCGCGAATCCGGCCGCGGACTGCACACCGAGCACGGCGCGCTCGTGGAACTCCGGCAGCGAGCGGGCGCCCGCGTAGGTGCAGGAGCTGCGCACTCCCGAGCAGATGTGGTCGATGAGGTCCTCGACGCCGGGCCGCTCGGGGTCAAGGCGCATCCGCGAGCTGGAGATGCCCTCCTCGAACAGCGCCTTGCGGGCGCGGTCGAAGACGTTGTCCGTGCGCGTGCGGGCTCCGACGGCGCGCTTCGACGCCATCCCGAACGACTCCTTGTACGGCCGGCCCTGCTCGTCGTACCGCAGGTCGCCGGGCGATTCGTGGGTGCCGGCGAACCACGAGCCGACCATCGCCGCCGACGCGCCCGCGGCCAGCGCCAGCGCGACGTCGCGTGGGTGCCGCACACCGCCGTCGGCCCAGACGTGTTTGCCCAGTTCGCGGGCGGCAGCCGAACATTCCGCGACAGCGGAGAACTGCGGACGGCCGACGCCGGTCATCATTCGCGTGGTGCACATCGCGCCGGGGCCGACGCCGACCTTGATGACGTCCGCGCCCGCGTGGATGAGGTCGCGAGTGCCCTCGGCGGTCACGACGTTCCCCGCCACGATCGGCACCTTCGGCGACACCGAACGGACCGCCTTGAGCGCGGCGATCATCTTTTCCTGGTGCCCGTGCGCGGTGTCGACGACCAGCGTGTCGACACCTGCGGCCAGCACCGCTTCGGCCTTCGCCGCGACGTCGCCGTTCACGCCGACCGCGGCGGCGACACGCAGCTTGCCCTGAGCGTCGGCGGCCGGGGTGTAGATCTCCGAGCGCAGCGCGCCCACTGCGGTGAGGACGCCGGCGAGGCGGCCGTCGGCGTCGAGTCCGAGGGCGAGCCGTCCGCCGTGGCTGTGCAGGAGTTCGAAAACCTCGCGCGGCGGCGTGTCCAGCGGCACGGCGACGACAGCGGGCTCGGCGACGTCGGCCAGCCGCGCGAAGCGGTCGACACCAGCGCAGGCGGCCTCGTCGACGACGCCGACCGGCTTGCCGTCACCGTCGACGATGACGACCGCGCCGTGTGCTCGTTTGTGCACGAGATTGAGGGCGTCGGCCACCGCGTCGCCGCCGGTGAGGACCAGCGGCGTGTCCCAGACGGCGTGGCGGGACTTCACCCAGGAGACGATTTCGGCCACCGCCTCGGTGTCGACGTCCTGCGGAAGCACGACGAGCCCGCCGCGGCGAGCGACCGTCTCGGCCATCCGCCGCCCGGCGACGGCCGTCATGTTGGCCACCACCAAGGGGATCGTCGCGCCAGTGCCGTCCACAGTGGACAAGTCGACGCCGAAGCGGGACTCCACGTCCGAACGGTTCGGCAGCAGGAACACGTCGTCGTAGGTCAGGTCGTGAGCGGGCACGTGCCCATCCAGAAAGCGCACGAGTCACCAGGCTACGTGGCTTGCGCGCGGGACGCTAACCCGGCGTGGCGCGTGGAACAATGGCCGGGTGGACAGCCGTGATCGCGACGACCAGGGACGGGCGCGCAACGCCCGCCCGCGTGATGGTCTAGGCCGCCCGCTGCCGTATGGATCCGACGGCGTGCCACGCCAGCCCGAGGGCGTGCAGCGGACCCCGGCGGAGACCTTGGCGGAGGCGCAGCACCTGCTGGACGCCGGCCGCCCGTTCCACGCGCATGAGGTGTTCGAGGACGCCTGGAAGGCGACGGACGGGCCGGAGCGGGAGCTGTGGCGTGGTCTGGCCCAGTTGGCGGTGGGGCTGACGCACGCGTTGCGGGGGAACGGGAACGGGGCAGTCGCGCTGCTGGAGCGGGGTGCGGAGAACATCGCGCCGTTCCGGGAGGAGCCGCCGTACGGGGTGGATGTGGCCGGGTTGCAGGAGTGGGCGGAAGCGCTTGCGGGCGAGGCTCGGGAGCGGGTCCGGGTGGTTCCGGAGGTCCCTCGGCTGGCTCGGTAGGCGGCTTCGTTGCGTCGCTCGGGCACGCGGCGGGCTTAGTTCGGGATGGCTGCGGAATGGGCGGTTCGCTGGGCTGTTCTTGGCAGCGGGCTGTCGGCGTCGCGGTCGAACGCGAAGCAGCCGGTTCGGCGGCGCGGCTCGGAGCGACGGCTGGCCGAGGTCTGGCGGGCCTCGGGTGCCTCCGACGTTGAGGCTCAGGCTCCAGCCGCTCATGAGTCGCGGTCGATGCGTGGCGCGGCCTGTCGTGATGCGAGCAGGCCTGGCGACGTGTGTCGAGGCGGGCAGGCGGTAGCCGAATTGGCTGGTCTAGCTGGCCGCAAGCGTTTGCGGAGCGGTCTCAGCGGCCAGTTGGTGAACTCGCCGGGCGGGTCAGCAACGCGCGCTGATCCGCCCGGCGAGATTCAGCGCGGATCAGGCGGCGGGCCAGTCGGCCGATGCGGCTTTTTCCTTCCCTACGGTCGTCGCCTCGCCGTGGCCGGTGCGGACGATGGTTGCGTCGGGGAGGGGGAAGAGGCGGTCGCGGATGGACTTCACGATGGTCGGGTAGTCGGAGTACGAGCGGCCGGTCGCGCCGGGGCCGCCGTGGAACAGGGTGTCTCCGGTGAAGAGGACTTCCAGGTCGGGGCTGTGCAGGCAGACCGCGCCGGGGGCGTGGCCGGGGGTGTGCAGCACGGTGAGGTCGGTGCCGGCGACGGTGATGACCTGTCCGTCGGCCAGGTCGCTGTCGGGGGCGCGGTCCGGGTGGGTCAGGTCCCACACGACGCGGTCGGCCGGGTGCAGCAGGATCGGCGCGCCGGTGCGCTCCGCCAGTGCGGGCGCGGCGTTGACGTGGTCGTTGTGCGCGTGGGTGCAGACGATCGCGCGGACTGTGCGGTCTCCGACCACGTCCGCGATGGCGTCCGCGTCGTGGGCGGCGTCGATCACGATCACCTCGGAGCCGTCGCCCACGATCCAGACGTTGTTGTCCACGTCCCAGCTGCCGCCGTCGAGCTCGAACACGCCCGACGTGACCAGGTTCTGCACTATCGCCGTCATGCCGCAGACCCTAGTGGGCCGCGAGGCATACCGCCGGTACTTACTTTCGAGTATCCTTACTCGCGGTAAGTTAGCCGCGACGACGGGACTGCTCATGACCGATCCCCGGGATCTGCTCGCCGAACCGCTCAAGCTGCAGTGCGGGGCAGTGCTGCCGCATCGGATCGCGAAGTCGGCGCTCAGCGAGCAGCTTGGCGACCGTCGCAACGCGCCTTCCGACGAGCTCGCGCGGCTGTATCGGACGTGGGCGCGCGGGGGCGCTGGCCTGCTGGTGACCGGCAACGTGATGGTCGACCCCACCGCGCTCGGCGAACCGCGCAACGTCGCGGTGCCGACCGTGCCTGATCCGGCGGCGTATCGGCCGTGGGCGCAGTCGCTGGACGGGACCGACGCGCAGTTGTGGGTGCAGCTCAACCATCCCGGTCGGCAGAGTCCCCGGTACTTGTCCCGGCAGCCGGTCGCGCCGTCGGCGGTGCCGTTCGGCGATCGAGGGGTGCGGACGGCGTTCGCGGCGCCGCGGGCATTGACTGGGGACGAGATCGAAGCGGTGGTGGCGAGGTTCGCGGTGTCGGCGCGGGCGTTCGTCGACGCCGGGTTCGCCGGGATCCAGATTCATGGCGCGCACGGGTACCTGATTTCGCAGTTCCTCTCGCCGTTGGTGAATCGTCGCGACGACGAGTGGGGGCGCGACCGCAGCCGGTTCCTGCTTGAGGTGGTGCGCGCGGTTCGGGGCGCGGTGGGCGATCGCGTGCCGGTTTCGGTGAAGCTCAACAGCGCGGATTTCCAGCGCGGCGGCTTCGACGAGGACGAGTCGCTGCAGGTGGTTCGCGCGCTGGGCGAGGCGGGGATCGACCTGCTGGAGATTTCCGGCGGCACCTACGAGCGGGCCGCGATGATGGGCGCCGGCCGGGCGAGCACGCAGCGGCGGGAAGCGTATTTCCTGGACTACGCGGCGAAAGCCCGGCAGATCAGCGACGTCGCGCTGATGGTCACCGGCGGCTTCACCACCGCCGCCGGGATGGCGGAGGCACTGGAATCCGGTGCGCTGGACATGCTCGGGATCGGCCGTCCGTTCACTGTGGACCCCGGTCTGCCCGGACGCCTGCTCGCGGGCGAGGACGTCCGAGCCGAACGGCGGTGCCCGCGCACGGGAATCCGGCTCGCCGACAGCCTGCTCGAGATCCAGTGGCACACCCAGCAGATGCACCGCGTCGCCGCGGGCAAGCCGGTGGACCTCAAGCGCGGCGCGTGGCGGGCGCTGGCCCAGGCCGGGCTCAGCGATCCGCTAAACGCGTTTCGCCGGGTACGCGCGTGAGCCGCCGGTCGACGGTTTGGGCTCCGCTGGCGAGCGCGACGAAAAAGACGCCGATGAGCACGCAGTTCAGCGCGACCTGCCCATAACCGAGGTCGTCGGCGTTGACGAACGGGTACGGGTAGTAGCCGTCGATCGCGCCGCGGACGAGCGTGAAAACCAGCCACGCCAAGGGGTAGACGAGCGACCACCAGACCGTGCGCCATTCCAGCCCGCGCGGAGCGAAGAGCAGCCAGCCGAGGACGCACAGCACCGGGGTGACGCGGTGCAGCAGGATGTCCGCGGCGAGGCTGAGCCCGTGCAGTTCGTACAGCCCGGCGAGCGCGACCTGGTAGACCACGCCGGTGACCACGATCCCGACCAGCGCGTCGAGCCACAGCACGCGCATCAGCGGCGAGGTGCCGCGTCCGCGAGCGAACGCCGCGCCGATGACGAGGACGAGAAGGTTCGAGATGATCGTGAAGTAGGTGAACAGGTTCGCCACCCGCCCGCCGAAGCTGGCGTACCGCCCTTGCGCCGGCACCAGCGCGACGATCTGGATCACGAGCGCGGCCAGCACGACGACCGCGGTCACCCCGAACCACAGCCGGGCCAACGCTTTCGAGGACATGCCGCTGACACTACGGTTCCGGCCCGGTCCGCCCCGCCCGACACGACCGGGATCGATCGCGCCGGGCCGGGTGAACTTGCTCAAGCCGAGTGACCACTGCCCTCCGGAGGCAATGCCCGTCCGCTGATTACCGCATCACCGCACCGCCTTCACCAAGGCAGGCACGAAGACCGACGCGTCGACCGTGCCCCAGCCGCTCGCGACGTCGTAGCCCGGACCGGCCTTGAAGCCTTCGACGTCCCATTGGCTGTTGTCGCCCTTGGTGACGTCGACGATCCCGGCCGCGGCACCCTTCGGACCCAGCTTCGAGTACAGCGCCGGGTTGATCTGGCCCAGCCGCCCGTGGTTGGCCTGCACCGCCAGCGCCAGCACGCCCGCGAACAACGGTGCCGACTGCGACGTGCCCTGGACGCCTTCCATGCTGATGTCCGGGTACGACCGCATCGTGCTGCCGGTGATCTGCTTGACGCGGTTCTGCCAGGACGGCCGCGCGTACGCCTTCGACAGGCCCGCTCCCTCGCTGAACCCGTTGTCCGCCGCGTTGACCAGATCGTCGGGCTGGGTGCGGACGCCGTTCGCGTCCAGGTGCAGCTGGGTGCCGCCGAGCGTGGTGACGTTCGGGTCGCTGGCGGGCCAGCTCGCCACGCGGTACGGATACCTGCCGGGCCCCTGCAGGTATGCCCCGGTCGGGCCGTCGTCGCCGGACGACGCCACCAGCGTGACGCCCGCCTTGCTCGCCCGCTCCAGCGCCGGGTCGAGGGTCTTGATCGACTCGAACGACGGGAAGTTCTCCTCGGTGGTGCCGAAGCTCATCGAGACGACGTCGGCGATGCGGTGCTCGGTCATGTAGTCGACGGCGTGCATCATTTCCGGCAGACCGGCGAAACCCTGCGTCTCGGCGACCGGGGTAGCGGCGACGATGATTTTCGCGCCAGGTGCCATCGCGTGCATCATCGTGACGTCGAGGTCGGTCTCCCCGCCCCACGACTGACAGGCGGCGGTGTCCACCCCGGGGTCGGTGCACGCGGGCACCGCGCCGGACGGCTGCAGCACCTCGACGTTCGCCGGCGGCAGGCCGTGCTGCCGCGAGTACTCGTCCAGGACCTGCTTGACCTTGTCGTCGCCGAACGACACCAGCGTGGCCACGGTGGACCCGGCGCCGGTGATGCCCTGGTTCCACAGCTTCGTGGCGTTGTACGCGCCGCTTTCCTTCGGCAGCTTGGCCATCGCCGCATTGAGCCGCGCCACTCGCTCGGACACGGTGGTCGCGCCGACGAAGGACTGCGCGGCAGCCGAGAAGTGGTGTCGGGACGGCTGCGGCGGGGCCGGCGCGGCACTGGCCGGTGCCGCCACCACGGTGGCGGCGAGCGCCACGCCCGCCAGCAGGGTCATCGGCCGCCCGAATCCCCGGACGGCTGATTTCACCCGGAACGTCATGCTTTTCTCCCATCGACACAGGCCAGTGCTCCCACTCTCGGGTACGCGGCCACGGGTGCGACATCAACTTTCGTCGGGCGTTTTCCTGAGCACGGCGGGGAAAACTGCCCGATGTCCGTAATGTGCCCACTCATCCAGCGGGCGTGCCGGGCGATCATCCGGACACCTCCTCGGAACCGGCCTGATCTTCAGGACCGACGGAATCAGGCCGCGCCGACGAGCTCGGCTGCCTCGACGACTCAGCACTTCCCGCGAGGCTGGGTCGCTCTGCCGGGCCGGTCTGCTCAGCCGGACGGCTGCCGCGCAGCAACCCCCGGACGGTGTCGATGGTGTCCGCCTCGCCGGGTTCCTTGTCCGGCCGATACCGCACCACCCGCGCGAACCGCAGCGCCAGCCCGCCCGGATACCGCGTGCTGACCTGGGCCCCGTCCAGTTCGATCTCGACCACCATCTCCGGCCGGACATGGACGGTCCACCGGTCGCGGTGCGATTCGATCTCCTGGAACCGCTCGGTCTGCCAGGCCAGCAGCTCGTCGGTGAGGCCCTTGAACGTCTTGCCCACCATGATCGGCGGTCCGCCGTCCGGATCGCGCGCGCCGAGGTGCAGGTTCGACAGCTTCCCGGTGCGCCGCCCGTGGCCCCATTCCGCCGCCAGCACCACCAGGTCGATGGTGTGCACCGGTTTCACCTTGAGCCACGCGCGCCCGCGCCGCCCGGCCGCGTAGATCGAATCGAGGTCCTTCACCATCACGCCCTCGTGCCCGGCGTCCATCGCCGCCTCGAGCACCGCGGCCGGTGATTCCGGCCGGACCGAGCCGGGGATCACGTGCTCGCCCGCCACCCGGCGCAGCGCCTCGTTGCGCTCGGACAGCGGCGCGTCGAGCAGATCGACCCCGTCCAGATGCAGGCAGTCGAAGAAGTACGGCCGCAGCAGCAACGCCCGCACCTGTTCGTCCCGCGTGCTGCCGAACCGGCTCATCGTTTCCTGGAACGGCCGCGGCCGTCCGTCGTCGGTGAGCGCGAGGGTTTCGCCGTCCAGCACCACCGATTCGCACGGCAGCGCCCGCACCAGCTCGACCAATTCGCCTACGCTGCCGGTGATTTCCCGCAGCGTGCGCGTGTAGACGTGGACTTCCGCACCGTGGCGGTGCACCTGGATCCGCGCACCGTCCATTTTGTACTCGACGATCGCGTTCCCGTGCTCCGTCACGGCTTCTTCCAGCGATTCCGCCGGCGACGCGAGCATCGGCCGCACTGGGCGGCCCAGCTCAAGCCCGAACTCCGCGAGCGCCGCCGCGCCTCCGGTCAACGCCACCTGCCCGGTGACCGGCAGCCGTCCGGACAGCATGAAGGCCCGCCGCACCAGCTCGACCTCCACCTCGGCCGCCGCCGCGACCGCGTCGACCATCACGCCTTCCAACGCGCCTTGCCGCAGCTCCCCGGTGACGAGCCGGACCACGAACTCCTGCTCCGCCCGGGTCAGCCGGGAGAACAACGCGGTGAGCACCTCGGCTCGTCGCTTGACCGACCCCGCGCCCGCCGCGGCCGCGACGTCCGTGAGCGCGACGTCGACCTCGGCCACCGAGACGGCAGCCTCGGCCGCGGGTTCGACGGCGAGGTCGGCGAGCGTGCGCCAGCCGGCTCCGAGCCGGTCCTGCGCCGTCTGCCCGGTGAGATACGCGATCACCGCGGGCAGTTCGCCGGGTTCGGCCGCGCGCAGCACATCGGCCAGCACGGCGATCTTCGTTTTCCGTGACCGCGTGGCCGCCAGTTCGGCGGAGGCGGTGACGAGGTCGGTGAACAACACCCGGCCATCATCGCCCCCGCCACCGACAAAAACTCCCGCCCCAGCCTCGACCGGGTGAAAAACAGCTGGTCAGGCATCCGGACGAGTGCAGTACTGGTCCAGCAGCCCCTGTTTCGTCACACACGGCGTGTACCCTGCGTCCTGCAGTTCCGCCCGCGCCGTGCTGCTGCGCAGGTAGTCGATGAACTGCTTCAGCAGCGAGTCGTTCTCCGGCACGCCTTTGGTGTAGAAGTACTCCACCGTCCAGAAGCGATAGCCGGCGTCGATGCTGGTCACGTCGGGGTAGCGGTCGTCGAGTTTCGCCATCGCGACTCGCCCGCCAGCCGCGGCGATCTTGGCCGCCGGCACGTCCGCGTAGCCGATCGCACCAGGCGTATCGCCGACGGCGCGCAGCAGCTCGTCGGTCGTACCGCGTTCGCAGCGCACCACCGCGGCGTGCGGGTCGCGGGTGGGCGTCCGGCAGTCGTCTGACGACAGCCCCGGCTCGGCCGTGCCCAGCACTTTCTCCTCGAAAGTCTTGCGCGTACCCGATTCCTGCCCGCGTCCGACGACCCGGATCGGAATCGACGGCCCCTCCCGCAGCTGCGACCAGTTCGTGTACTTCCCGCTGAAGATGCCGCGCACCTGCTCGCCGCTCAGGTGGTCGACGCCGACCGATTTGTTCACTACCAGGCTGTACACGAGCACGGCGACCGGCTGCGTGACCAGATCCGGTCCAGCATCGGCAGCCTTGCCGTCGGACAACACCGCCAAACTGTCCTTTTGCTCTGCTGGCAACGGCCCCAGCTCGCGCACCGCGGATACGCTCCCGACCGCCTGCGTCAGGATCGTCGCACCGGGACACAGCCGCTGGTACTCGTCCGCGACGCTGTTCATGATCCGCGCGAACGCACTGGATCCGTGCACCGCAAGGGATCCCTTGCCACAGCCTGGTTCGGACCCGCGCGACACGGCGACGAGGAGCATGCTCAGCAACGCCCCGGTCAGCAGCACTCCGATCGCTCCCGTGACGACCGGCCACGACAGCCAGCGCTGTTTGCGCTCGTCCTTGATCCGGCCGCCGCTGAGCCGTCCGGTGACGTCCAGTTCCTTGGACATCGGCCCGCCTCGCCAGTCGTCCGGCTCGCGCAGCACGACGACGAGTTTGAACTTTTCGCGCCGCTTCAGCGAAAGCTGTTCGAGGCGGACGCCGTGCCACTGCGGAGCTGGTGCGGGCGGGGCGTCGTTTTGCCGCAGCAGAGCGGAAATTCGCTGCGGCAGCAATGCTCGCACTCCGGACAGTCGCGCGGTTCCCGGATCAGGCGTAGGCTGATCATGAGTAAAGAATTCAAGTCCGTTCCGGACCACTTCACGCAACCCGTCCTTGGCGTCGGACACGCGCGCGTCCCAGACCACCCTCCGCCCGAAGGTGAACTGCAGCGGGTGTTCCCAGTCGTCCGGGCCGATGTCGAAGCTGCCGGTGTTACGGATGCGGATCACGACGACGCTGAGCGGTTCCAGCAGCTGCACGGTGCGCACGAGCTCCGGATCCGCTTGCACCGCACCGTTGTCCGAGTCGCTGAGCGTAACTGGATTGAGGCCGATTTTGGAGTTGTAGAGTTCCCGGTAGATGACGCGCCTGCGGCGGATGACGTAGCGGTCGATGATCGGCGCGAGGATGGTCGCGCCCGCGACGACGGCGATCGGCACGAGGCCGCGGCTGGACGTGAGCACGTCGGCGAGTGTGCGCACTATTTCCCCGAAGCTCACGGTGATTCCCCCTGCCCCCGCTTCCGAGACTGTCCACCCTAAGCGTCAGTCGCGGGACCCCTCCCCGGTGCACCAGGAGTTCACCGGCGGTTCAACCGGCCGACGCGATCCGCTCCACGGCGGCGCGGAGCCGGTCCGGCGGGAGCGCGGCGTACCCGAGCACGAGACCCGGATATCCCGCCGCGGTATGGGAATAAGTCGACAAGGCAGGGGCGTGCACGCCTGCTGAGGCGAGCTTTTCCTGCAGGCGTACGTCATCGGTGCCGTCCGGGAGGCGGACGACCAGGTGCAGTCCGGCGGCGATCCCGACCGGCTGCCACTGCGGGAGGTGCTGGGTTATGGCTTCGATAAGCGCGTCACGACGAGCGCGGTACAGGCGTCGGGTGCGGCGCAGATGCCGGTCGTAGCCACCGGTGGCGATCAGATGCGCGAGCGCGGCTTGCGGGAGCGGCGGGCAACCGAGGTCGTGCATTTCCTTGACCCGGGCCACGGCGTCGCGCAGCCGTCGCGGCGGAATGAGCCAGCCGATCCGCAATGCTGGCGCGAGCACTTTGCTGACGCTGCCGATGTAGGCGACGTGATCCGGTGCCAGCGCGCGCATCGCACCCAGGGCGGGGCGGTCGTAGCGATGCTCGGCGTCGTAGTCGTCTTCCAGGATGAGCCCGCCGGTTTCCGCCGCCCAGGACAGCAGTTGCCGACGGCGTTCCGGATGCAGCGCGACGCCGAGCGGGAACTGGTGCGCGGCGGTCACCAGCACGACGGAATAGTCTGAAGTAGACAGTGCGTCGACGTTGATGCCTTTGTCGTCGACCGGGATGCCGATTGGCCGAAGCCCGTGGTCGCGCAGGAGGTTCGCTTGGCCGTGGTGGCTCGGGTCTTCGACCGCGATGCGCTGGTCCGGCAAGGCATCGGCCAGCAGTGACAACGCTTCCGCGGCCCCGCTGGTGATCACGATGTCGTCCGGGTTCGTCGGCAACGCCCGGACGCGGCCGAGGTAGGCGGCGAGTTCCGCGCGCAACGCCGGATGGCCGGTCGGATCGGGGTAGCCGAGGCCGAGGTCGGGTGTCGCGTTCAAGGCTTCTCGTTCGGCGGCAAGCCATTCGGCCCGCGGGAACGCCGACAAAGCAGGCAGCCCAGGGCGGAGGTCGAACTCCCAGGTCGGCGATTTCGTCGCACTGACGCGAGGATTCGGCGCGGGATCGTCGATCGGCGCAACCCGAGTGCCGGAGCCGTGCTTGCTCAGCAGATAGCCCTCGGCGGTGAGCTGCTCGTACAGCGCGGTGACGGTGCCGCGCGCGACCCCGAGCTGGCGCGCGAGATCGCGGCTCGACGGCAACCGGGTGCCGACAGCCAGCCGTCCAGTGCGGATCGCGTCGCGCAACGCGGCCTCGACGGCGCGGCCCCGGCGTCCTCCGGTGGCGGCGGGCAGCAGCAGCTCGCGGATCGTTTCCACGGCCACGACAGTACGGCTAAGTGGTCCAGTTAGGCCAGTGTCGAGTGGTCCTTCTGAATAGACCACTCCCGGCTGAAGACTGAGCTGCGTGAAACGGTCGATGGTGCTTTCAGGGGTGGCCGGCGCGGTGCTGGTCGGCGGATCGGTGCCGGTCACCGGCATGCTGGACGGATATCCGGTGATCACCGGGCAGGCGCTGCGGTACGCGCTCGGCGGCCTTTTGCTGCTGGGCTGGGCGAAGGTCACGCGCAGCCCGCTGCCGCGGCCGAAACTCGGCGATCTGCCGACGCTGCTTGGCCTCGCCGCGACCGGGATGATCGGCTTTCAGGCCTGTCTGCTGCTGGCTCAGCGCTACGCGGAACCCAGTGCGGTAGCGGCGTTTCTCGGAGCCAGTCCGCTCGTGCTCGCGCTGATCGCGCCGATGCTCGACGGTCGCCGTCCGTCCGCCGCTCCCGTCGTCGGATCGGTACTGGCTGGGCTCGGCATCGTGGTCCTGTCCGGTGGCGGATCCGCTTCCGCGCCAGGGTTGTTGCTGGCTGCGCTGGCAATGTTGTGCGAAGCGTCGTTCACCCTGCTCGCGGTGGGATTGCTGCGCAGACTCGGACCGTTGGCGACCTCGACGTGGAGCTGTTTCACTGCTGCCGCAGCCGGTTCCGTGGTCGGGACGGTGGTCGATCCGGCTGGAGCCTGGCGGTGGCCGAACGCGCGCGAACTCGTCGCGTTGCTGTTGCTGGCCGTCTTGGTGACCGCGGTGGCTTTCGTGCTCTGGTACAGCTGCGTCGTGGGGCTGGGTGCGGACCGGGCGGGCGTGCTGATCGGGCTGATGCCGGTGTCCGGGCTGGCCGTCGCGGTGCTGATCGGCGCGCAACGGTTCGAGCTCAAGGATCTGGCTGGTGTCGCTCTGGTCGCCGCTGGAGTCGCATGTGGACTGTGGAAACGCGAAGCGGCTCGCCCGGAATTGTCCGAGCGAGCCGCTATAGTCGGCTGACTGCTACTTGCCGCCGCGTGCCATCCGCAGTACGTCGAGCGCCTCGTCGAGCTGCGCTTCGGTGAGCTTGCCGTCGCGGACGTACCCGCGCTCCAGCACGACCTCACGGATCGTCTTGAGCTCCTTGAGCGCCTGCTTCGCCACCGCGGCCGCTTCCTCGTAGCCGATGTACTTGTTGAGCGGCGTGACGATCGACGGCGACCCCTCGGCGTACTGCCGCGCGCGCTCGGCGTTCGCGGTGACCCCGGCGAACACCTTGTCCGCCAGCAGCCGCGAGACCGCCGCGAGCAGCCGCGCCGATTCGAGCACGTTGCGCGCGATGACCGGCAGATTCACGTTGAGCTGGAAGTTGCCCGCCGCACCGGCGAACGCGACCGCCGCGTCGTTGCCGACGACCTGCGCGACGACCTGCAGCGTCGCCTCCGGGATGACCGGGTTGACCTTGCCCGGCATGATCGACGAACCAGGCTGGAGGTCCGGCAGCGCCAGCTCGGCAAGCCCGGTGCGCGGGCCGGAACCCAGCCAGCGCAGGTCGTTCGCGATCTTGTTCAGCGACACCGCGACCGTGCGCAGATGCCCGGAGGTCTCGACCACGCTGTCCTGCGTCGCCTGCGCCTCGAAGTGGTTGCGTGCCTCGGTGAGCGGCAACCCGGTGATCTGCGCCAGCTCGGCCGACACCGCCGCGCCGAAGCCGTCCGGCGCGTTCAGGCCGGAGCCGACCGCGGTACCCCCGATCGGCAGTTCGCCCAGCCGCGGCAGGCCGGACTGCAGCCGCTCGATGCCGAACCGGATCTGCGCGGCCCACGCGCCCGCTTCCTGGCCGAGCGTGATCGGCACGGCATCCATCAGGTGCGTGCGGCCGGACTTGACGACGTCGTTCCACTCCTCGGCGCGCGCCTCGATCGCGCCGGCGAGGTGCTCCAGCGCCGGGACGACGTCGGTGAGGACGGCCTCGGTGGCGGCGACGTGGATCGTCGTCGGGAACGTGTCGTTCGAGGACTGCGACGCGTTGACGTGGTCGTTCGGGTGCACGTCGCGGCCGAGCGCGCGGGTGGCCAGCGTCGCGATGACCTCGTTCGCGTTCATGTTGGACGACGTGCCCGAACCGGTCTGGAAGACGTCGATCGGGAAGTGCTCGTCGTGCTTGCCCTCGGCGACCTCGTCGGCGGCCTTGGCGATCGCGTCGGCGACGTCGGCGTCCAGGACGCCAAGACGCGCGTTCACGCGGGCGGCGGCGGCCTTCAACAGGCCCAGCGCGCGGATCTGGGCGCGCTCGAGACCGCGGCCGGAGATGGGGAAGTTCTCGACGGCACGCTGCGTCTGCGCGCGGTAGAGCGCGTCGACCGGGACGCGGACCTCACCCATCGTGTCGTGTTCGATCCGGTATTCCTGTTCAGCCATACCTTCGATTCTGGCCCCGATTCCGGTTTGCGGCCGGGTGTTGTCGCCCACCCCGGTACGCTCGGTTGTGTTCTCGATCACCGCCACCCACCACTGGCATGGAGCGAGCCTCATGGATTACGACCTCGTCGTCATCGGAGCCGGTCCCACCGGCCTCTTCGCCGCCTACTACGCGGGATTCCGCGGCCTCTCGATGGCCGTCGTCGATTCGCTGCCCGAGCCGGGCGGCCAGGTCACCGCGATGTATCCGGAGAAGATGATCTACGACGTAGGCGGGTTCGCCGCGGTCCGCGGCCGGGATCTCGTGCAGGGCCTGGTGGACCAGGCCGCACCGTGGAAGCCGGATTACCTGCTCGGCCGCAAGGCGGAGAAGCTGGAGAGCGTCGGGGACGGTTTGGAACTGACCCTCGACGGCGGCGACGTACTGCGCGCGGGAGCGGTCCTGATCACCGCGGGCATCGGCGAGTTCACGCCGCGTCCGCTGCCCGCCGGAGACGGTTGGCTAGGCCGGGGGATGGTCCATTTCGTCCCGTCGCTCGCGGCCCATGAGGGGCAGCACGTCGTCGTGGTCGGCGGCGGGGATTCGGCGTTCGACTGGTGCCTGGCGCTGCATCCGGTCGCGGCGAGCGTGACGCTCGTGCACCGCCGCGCGAAGTTCCGGGCTGCCGAATCGATCGTGCGACAGGTGCGGGAGCTGGGCGTGCGGTTGGTGACCGATGCGGAGGTGTCCCGGTTTGTCGAAGCTCCGGACGGCTCTTTGACGGCGGTCGACGTGACGGTGAAGGGCGGCGCGGACGAACAGCTGCGCGCGGACGCTGTGGTCGCGGCGTTGGGGTTCACCGCGGATTTGGGGCCGATCGAGAGCTGGGGGTTGGAAATCGATCACCGGGCGATTTCGGTGGATTCGACGATGGCCACGGCGCGGCCGCGCGTTTATGCGGCTGGGGATGTGGCGGCGTATCCGGGGAAGGTGAAGCTGATCGCGACCGGATTCGGGGAGGCGGCCACGGCGGTGAACAATATCGCGGTGGCGTTGAATCCGGAGGCGCATTTGTTCCCCGGGCATTCGAGCAACGTCGAGTGACGTCCGTAGCGGGGGATCCGTGAAGAGGCGCAGAGCGACGGCCCTGCTGGAGGACTTGCTGGGGCGAGTGGGTGGAGACGAGTGGCCGGTGCGTCTCGTGGAAGCCGTCTACGTCTTCGGCTCGTATGCGCGCGGTGCGACGGAACTGGGAGAGGTCGATGTCATCGTCGACTTCAACCGGGACATGCGGTGGGCCAGTCACTTCGTCCACTGCATGTCCTATGGAAAGAACCCGCTGACGGTTATCAACAGGGCACTCAAAGGGAACTCTCGAAGCATCTCGATCATTTATGGCCGGGAAAGCCACGAAGGTGTGCCGATGACGTTGCTGTGGAAGAAGGGCGAGACGATCGATGCCGCTCTCGAGCGGCTTCGTGCGATGCCTGAGGACACGAGCGTCGGGCGTCGGCAGGCTTCTGGATGAGCTGCGACGTCGAGTGAATCAGCCGGTTTTCTCCGCCAGCCAAGGCTGATACGCCACCGCCGACGTAGCGATCGACGGAGCCGACCCACACGTCGACGAGCGATTCCCCGGACGGCTCACCATCCCGGCCAGCACCCACCGGTCGCCGTCGCGAACCAGTTCCGGCCCACCGGAATCGCCGTAGCACGAGCCGGATCCGCCGGGGCTTTCCGTGCACAGTTCGGAGGTTCCGTCGAACGCCGCCGTGCATTTCGCGCCCGGCACCAGTTGCGTGTCGAGCTGGCGCAACGACTTCGAGACCGGCCCGCAATTCGGTGTCGCGCACGTCTGGCCCCAGCCGATTACCCGGACCGCCGTGCCCGGTGCGGCCGAACCGCCGATCGCGATCGGGGCGGCCTGCACCGGTGCGGTCAACCGGATCAGGCCGACGTCGCCGGTTTGCGTTTCGGCGTTGAAATGCGGGTGCAGCACGAATTCCGCCGCTTTCGGCGTTTCCCCGCCCGCGTCCGCGTCGTTGCTGCCGACG
This sequence comes from Amycolatopsis sp. NPDC003676, assembly GCF_053587275.1. Classification (NCBI taxonomy): domain Bacteria; kingdom Bacillati; phylum Actinomycetota; class Actinomycetes; order Pseudonocardiales; family Pseudonocardiaceae; genus Amycolatopsis; species Amycolatopsis sp. NPDC003676. Next base: position 25,155 of record NZ_JBSFNS010000076.1, on the reverse strand, counting down.
CGCAACCCGATGGTCGCCGGGTCCTTCGCGGACAGGCAGTGCGCCGCGGTGACCACCCACGTCGGCGTGATCAGCGAACCGCCGCAGAACAGCGCGCCGCCCGAGGTGTGCAGGGACACCGCGAACGGGTACGGCTGGTCTGCGTCGGTCCCGCCGACAATAGCGGGCCCGGCCGAAGCGCTGCCCGCACTGAGCACGACTCCGGCGAGGACGGTCAGCGCCAGCGCGAACAGCCGTTTCGACACCGGGAAACTCCTTGGCAGATCAGGGAAGCGGAGGCACCGCGCGCTCGTCCTCGTCGAGGTCGAGGTTGCCGTCGAAGTTGACGGACGAGTACGCCCGCAGCTTCTCGAGCCGGTGGTAGCCGTCGATCATTCTGACCGTCCCGGACTTGGACCGCATGACGATCGACTGCGTCGTCGCGCCGCCCGCCCGGTAGTGGACGCCGCGCAGCAGGTCGCCGTCGGTGACGCCGGTCGCGCAGAAGAACACGTTGTCGCCGGTGACCAGGTCGTCGTTGAGCAGGATCCGGTCAAGGTCGTGGCCCGCGGCGAGCGCCTTTTCGCGCTCGGCGTCGTCCTTCGGCCACAGCCGGCCCTGCAGTTCGCCGCCGAGACACTTCATCGCGCACGCGGCGATGATGCCCTCGGGCGTGCCGCCGATGCCGAGCAGCATGTCGACGCCGGTGGTCGGCCGGGCAGCGGCGATCGCGCCCGCGACGTCGCCGTCGGAGATGAACCGGATCCGGGCTCCCGCCTCGCGGACCTCTTTGACCAGTTGTTCGTGCCGCGGCCGGTCGAGGATGCAGACCGTCACGTCGCTGACGCTGGAGTTCTTCGCCTTCGCCACGCGCCGGATGTTCTCCGCGACCGGGGCGGAGATGTCCACCTTGCCCGCCGCGTCCGGGCCGACGGCCAGCTTCTCCATGTAAAACACCGCGGACGGGTCGAACATCGCGCCGCGCTCGGCGACCGCGAGCACGGCCAGCGCGTTCGGCATGCCCTTCGCCATGAGCGTGGTGCCGTCGACCGGGTCGACCGCGACGTCGCAGTCCGGGCCGTCGCCGTTGCCGACCTCTTCGCCGTTGAACAGCATCGGCGCTTCGTCCTTCTCGCCCTCGCCGATGACGACGACGCCGCGCATCGAGACGGTGGAGACGAGCTGGCGCATCGCGTCGACGGCAGCCCCGTCGCCGCCGATCTTGTCGCCTCGGCCGACCCAGCGGCCGGCCGCCATCGCGGCTGCCTCGGTCACCCGCACCAGTTCCATGGCGAGGTTGCGATCAGGCGCTTCGCGTCGGCTGCGGTCACTGGCGGTGGTCATGGTGGCCTCCCGGAACACGGTTCGTCAGCGGGTGCCCAGTCTGTCAGATCCGTAGACCACCTGACCGATTCAGCCACGCATGGTGCACGTCACTCTGTGTCGTCGTCGGTCTCCACCGAGGCCAGCGCGGCCTCGATCCGCTCGCGGGCGCCTTCCAGATGCCGTTCGCACACCTTGGCGAGCTGCTCGCCCTTCTCCCAGAGCTCAAGCGACTGCTCCAGGGAAAGCCCGCCGGCCTCCAGCTCCTTCACGACCTCGACAAGCTGATCGCGGGCCTGCTCGTAACCGAGTCCGGCGGTGTCTGCTTCGCTCACGTTCTCCGACCTTGTGGTGCACGGGGCTGTTGGCGCACACTACCGCGTCCGGCCGGGGTCCCGGGGACGCTCGGTCAGTCTCCCAGGCTCAGCTGCCAGCCGTTGCGCTCGGCATCGTCCGCGTCCTTCCAGATCGTGCCGCGACTGTCGTTGCCGAAATGCACGCCGTAGCGCTCGGCATTGGGGACATCGGTGAATTCGAAAGTGAAGGCCCGAACCCAGACGCCGTCGACGATGTCGGTCGGGCCGCCACTGCGGTGCAAAGCTGTGGTCGCGACGACTCGGCCAGTTTCGTCTACGAGGGTCACTTGAGCGCCGTCGCTGATGTCGCGGTAGCCGTCGTATCCGTCGGCGGTCGACTTGATGCATTGCATGTCGCACCGAAGGGACAGAGTGCCGTTGAGCGGCCCGGTGCTCGCTCCGAACACGGCGATCAGGACAGCGGCGAGTGCACCTGCCAGGACAACCGTCGCGCCGATCCAGAGGAAGAGCTTTGCGCGACTGGGCGGCGGGTCTGGAGTCGGTTGCGGGTATGTGTCCGGGTCGGCTGTCATCGTCCTGCTCGCTCTCTTCGTCGTGAATGAGCGAATAGACGTGTTGATCACTCAGGTTGTTACATCGGGTGACAAGCCGCAGGGCCCGGCAAAAACCCGTGCTAACGCGGCAGCCGGGCCCGTTGCGGGCAAGCGACCACCGCGCTCGCCATCGCGTGGTCGTACCCGACGAAAGCCAGCGCGAACTCCTGCCCGTCACCGTCCGCGATGGCGTCTTCGAGGTTCTCCTGCGCGCTCGCCACCCGTCGCCGGTGCCCGGTTCCTTCGGCGAACCACCACCGGACGCCGACGTGCTCCGACGTCGCCTCGGACAGCCGCCTCAGCTGCGGGGCCAGCCCGCGTCGAGCCGCGGTGCCGCAGCCGGCGAGCAGGGCCGTCCAGCATTCGTCGGCGGCGCGGTCGGTGACCAGGGCCTGCCGCAGCAGGAGACCGGCGTTGAGCCGGGCGGCGGCGTCCACCGTGAGCGGGAGGAACGCCGGGGCCCGGTGCATCACGGCCGGTCTCCTTCCGGTACGGGTGTCGTCGGCTCGACGGATTCGGCCACGGCGCGGACCGCCCCGTCGGCGACCCGTACGCGCAGCTGCGCTCCGTCCTCGATCTGGGAGACGGAGCGGAGCACGTGGAGGTTGCCTGCGGAATCAGTGAACTGGACGACGGCGTATCCGCGCGCCATCGTGGCCGCCGGGCCGAGCGCGGCCAGTTTGCCCCGCGCGTTCGCGACCTCGGCCTGGTCCTTGGCGAGCAGGCCGAGCATCGCGCGCCGGCCGCGTTCGCGGTGCATCTCGACGTCGCTGAGGCGGCGCTCGATCGGACCCAGCGGATCGGCCAGCGACGGACGGCTGCGCAGCTGGGTCAGCAGCCGCGTCTCCCGGTCGACCCAGCCGTGCAGCGCGCGCCGGCCGCGGTCGCGCATCTGCCGCACTCGCGCGGTTTCCTCGCGGACGTCCGGCACGATGCGCTTGCTCGCGTCGGTCGGGGTGGAACAGCGCAGGTCGGCGACGTGGTCGAGCAGGGGAGTGTCCGGCTCGTGCCCGATTGCGCTGACGATTGGCGTGCCCGCGGCCGCGACCGCCCGGCACAGCGCTTCGTCGGAGAACGGCAGCAAATCCTCGACGCTGCCGCCGCCGCGGGCGATGACGATCACGTCGACGTCCGGGTCTTTGTCCAAAATAGACAGTGCGCGAAGGATCTGCGGCACGGCCTGCGTACCCTGCACGGCGGTGTTCAGCACCTTGAACAACACGTGCGGCCAGCGTGCCTGCGCGTTCGCCAGCACGTCCCGCTCGGCCGCCGACGCGCGTCCGGTGATCAGCCCGATTCCCTTGGGCAGAAAGGGAATCGGCCGCTTCCGCTCGCGGGCGAACATGCCTTCGGCGGCCAGCAGCTTGCGCAGCCGCTCGATCCGCGCGAGCAGTTCGCCGATGCCGACCGCACGGATCTGGTCCGCGCGCAGACTCAGCGTGCCGCGGCCGAAGAAGAACGACGGCTTCGCGTGGATGACCACTCGGTCGCCTTCGCGCAGCGGCGTCGGCAGTTCGCGCACCAGCCACATCGGACAGGTGACGGACATCGAGACGTCCGCGGACGGGTCGCGCAGGGTCAGGAACGCGGTCTGCGTGCCGGGCCGCGCGTTCATCTGCGTGACCTGGCCTTCGACCCAGACGTCGCCGAGCCGGTGGACCCAGTCGCCGATCTTGCGCGCGACGGTGCGGACCGGCCAGGGGTTCTCCGCGCTGGTGGCGGGGTCGTTGCTCACTGGCCTTCCGCGGGGTCGCCCGGCTGTTCCTCGGCCTTGCGGGCGTTGCCGATCCGCCGCGCGAGCATGCCGACGAACGACGCGCGGTCGGCGTTGGCCTTCTCGTACTCCAGCAGTTCTTCCAGCTGCGGCACGGTCAACCGCCGCAGCCGGGCGCGCAGCTGCGGCAGCGTCAGCTCGTCGTAATTGCCAAGGCCGGCCGGGCCGGAGCTGTCGTTCTCGCCTTCGGAATGCTCCTCGGCGAGCGCGCGGGTCTCCTCGACCCACGGGTCGTCGACGGCGTCCGCAGCGAGGTCCGGCGGCTGCGCGCGGTGGCCGTTGGTGCGCGGCTCGGGCAGGTCGCGCGGCTCGGGCAGGTCGTCGACCGGCACGAGCGTGGGCCGGGACGGAGTGAATTCGGGCACGGCGTCCTCGTCGAACGTCGCCCAGCTGGGCGTGTCCTCGACGGGGCGCAGCATCGACAGTGCGTCGTCGCCCTTGATGGCCAGCTCGGTGACCTGCTGCTGGACGCGCATGGACAGCTGCAGTACCTGGCTCACGACGGTGACCGGCAGGCCGGTGAGCTGCTTCGGGAGCTCACGAACCCGCTCGGCGGTGGTGACGGCGAGGCCCGCGGCGACCCGGAGGGGGAGCGGGAGTGGCTTCATAGGTCCAGCGTGCCGTATCAGGGCCGGTCTGCCCAACCGAACGGGTGGCCAGGGGTGCCGGACGTGACGCCCGGCACAGCCTGAATGGCCGCCGCCATCATCCGAACGAGGACTTCGATCCCGGATCGGCACTGCCCGTACCCTGGAGGCATGACTTCTGCGAGTCCCGGAACCGAACCCGCCGGTACCCCGACGATCTCCCGGTCCGGCGCCGCCAAACGCGTGCTGCTCGCGAAGCCGCGCGGGTATTGCGCCGGCGTTGACCGCGCGGTCGTCGCCGTCGAGAAGGCGCTCGAGCTGTACGGGCCGCCGGTGTACGTGCGCAAGGAAATCGTGCACAACCGGCACGTCGTCGAGACCCTGCGCGAGCGAGGCGTGATTTTCGTCGAGGAGACCTCTGAGGTGCCCGAGGGCGCGCTCGTGGTGTTCTCCGCGCACGGCGTCTCGCCCGCGGTGCACGCCGAGGCCGAAGAGCGCAACCTGCGCACCATCGACGCGACCTGCCCGCTGGTCACCAAGGTGCACAAAGAGGTCAACCGGTTCGCCAAGGACGACTACGACATCCTCCTCATCGGCCACGAGGGCCACGAGGAGGTCGAAGGCACGGCTGGTGAGGCACCGGACAAGGTGCAACTGGTCGACAAGCCCGAGGACGTCGACAAGGTCGACGTGCGCGATCCGTCGAAGGTGATCTGGCTGTCTCAGACCACGCTGTCGGTGGACGAGACGATGGAGCGCGTCGACCAGTTGCGCGACCGCTTCCCGACTTTGGCCGACCCGCCCAGCGACGACATCTGTTACGCCACCACCAACCGCCAGGTCGCGGTCAAGGCGATGGCTCCCGAGTGCGACCTGGTGCTGGTCGTCGGCTCGAAGAACTCGTCGAACTCGAAGCGGCTGGTGGAGGTCGCGCTGAAGGCCGGGGCGTCGGCTTCGCACCTGATCGACTTCGCCTCAGAGGTCGACGAGTCGTGGCTGGAGGGCGTCGCGACGGTCGGCGTCACGTCGGGGGCCTCGGTACCGGACGTGCTGGTGATGGACCTGCTGAAGTGGCTGGCCGAGCGCGGGTACGGGCAGGTTGACGAGGTGACGACGGCCAACGAGAAGATCGCGTTCGCGTTGCCCAAGGAGCTTCGGAAGGCTGTTAAGTCGGAATCCTGACGCGTAAGTCGGAATCCTGACGCGCGTTGGGCTCGCTACTTGTCTCTCGTCGGGTCTGCCTCGACGGAGAGCTTGGTGCGGTGAGGAAGCCTGGCCGCTGTGCCGAGGGCCCTGAGAAGTCCAGTCGCGAGCGGGGCCGTGCGGAAGTCCAGCCGCTGTGCCGAGTGTGGCCGTGCGGAAGCCCAGTCGCTCTGGCCGAGAAGCTGTGCGGAAGCCCGGCTGCTGCGGCGAGAAGCCGTCAGGACCCGCGCAGCTGTCGACCTCAGGCTAGGGATTTCCTTGCACTACAACGAAAAGGCCGCCGATCCCGGTTAAGGGATCGGCGGCCTTTGTCGTTTGCCTGTGTCCGGCCGCTGACCGCGACCGTGCCTGGCGCGAGGATTCCGCGCTGGCTCAGCCCTCGTCGTCCCAAGGACGCTGGCGGCGTGGCGGTTCCCGGCGAGGCGGACGCGGACGCCCGGGCGGCGGTTCGTCCCCGCGCGGCCGACGACGCGGCGGCGGTGCGTCGCCTCGGGGATCCCGACGGCGCGGATCCCCTTCCGGCGGCCAGGGACGACGACCCTCTGGCGGCGGCTTGCGGCCACCGCGCGGAGCGTTCGGGTCCATCGGCTCGCGCCGGGGACGGGCTCCCGGGTCGGCCGGCGGACGCGGACGTCGCGGCGGCGGAGCGTCGAGATCCCGCGGCGGACGGCGACGGTTGCCGGGAGGCGGCGTCTGCCCGGTGCGCCCGGCCGGCGGCCGCGAGCGCGGACGGTTCGCGGCTTTGTCGTCGTCCTCGTCCCGGGTGCGCGGCAGCTTGCCGTCCTTGATCTTGACGGGCGCGTCCGGGTCGCGTTCGCGGTAGATCCGGAAGAAGCCGAACAGCAACGTGACGCCGGTCGTGACCGCCATCGTCGGGAAGCCCTTGATCAGCGGCTGCCCGATGTTGAGGAGCTTCGACAGGGTGTCGCTGGCCTCCGAACCCCCGCCGGTCAGCAGCACCACGCCCGGCACGGTGACGGCGAGCACCAGCGGCGGCTGCACCATCGGACCGAACAGCCCGCGTCTTTGCACCGCGCCGACCGCGATCACGGCCCCGAGGAAGTAGCCCGCCTTGAAAACAAAACCGAGGCTGCCGGTGGACTTCTCGTCGATGATGGCGCCGAGCACTGCCAAGCCGAAGCCCACGAGCACAGCCGCCCACCAGGGCAGGCCGCGCCTCGTGCCGACGACGAGACGCTCGTCCCACGGCACGGGGGCGTCATCGGCATCGGGATCGCTCTGGCGATCGCGTATCGCGGTCACGAGGCACACCGTAGCCCGTACTTGTCACGATCTTGTTGGCACTGCCGAGGACAGCACGAAGCAGCCACTCGACCGCATGACGTTTCGTTCGGTCGAGCGGTACTCGCGGTACGGCCTGCCCGCCCCGCTCCGCCGGACGGGGAAGCAGTGGACCAGACCTCTGACCAGCGGTGATACCGACGGTATGGTCTGACTGCCCGATTCCCGGCCCTGCGCTGGCCCCAGGCTATGCCACCGGCCGACCCCGGCAACGGCGGCACCGCCGGTCCTGTTCCGGAACATTCGCCGTTCTGGAACTTGACCGGGAATTGACGTTCCCGCGAACCGCCTGAGCCTCCGGATCCTGCCCGCGCGACGTCGCAACCCTGCCCTTTCGCTCGTCGCGACGGCAGCGTCCAACCTGGACTTCGCCGTTCGTTCTGGGCAATCCGGACTCCGGTATCCGTCCGTCCGACGTGCCTCGCAGCACCCGCCTGGGAGCCACAAGCCGTCGACAGCGGCGGACCACGACGACGCGAACTGGCCCATCGCCTCGGCCGCCGACGAGTGACCGCAGACTGCCCGCTCGCCGGGACAGCGCTCGGCTTGCACGCCTGCGCGATGCGTCACCGCTCACGGCAGCGCTCGAGCCGAGTGGGATCAGGACGCCCGGGCGGTTCCGTTGCCGGGTTCACTCCGCCAGGCCACTCACCGGATCGCGCTGCCCAAGCTCGTTCGGCAGGAACGCCTCTGCCTAAGGTCGAGCAGTCGGACTGTGTCTGCCTAGGAGCGGGCTGCCAGACGGTGTCTCCCGAGCGTTGAGCCGTCGGGAACGTGCCGCCACGCTTGCGCCCGCCAAGCCACGCTGTCAGCCGCGTTGTCAGCCGCGCGGCGCGAGAGCATGCCGCCGATCGTCCGATCGCGACTGTCGAGCCCGCGGCCATCTCGCCGCGACCTCAACCAGCTGCCACCTCGTCTCCCTTCCGAAGCTGCGGCACGGGTGCCGGACTGCCCGACGCGTCGGTGAGCGGCGCGACCGTCGCGCGGAACGACTCCAGTGCCTCGAGTTCCCGGCGACGGGCCGAAACAAAGCGCTGAAGGTGCGTAGTGGACAGATTCAGCGCTTCGACCGCATTGCCCGCGGCCCGGTGCGCGGCGGCGGCGCCCGCGCGCACTTGCTCGACGTCCTCGACGAGCGCTCGGTCGCTGGCGGCGAACAGCGCCGCCGACGCGAGCACCCCGAATCCCGTGGGGCCGCACAGGAATACGCGACGGTCGATCAGCCAGCGCAGCAATTCGGGATCGGTGTCGAGGGCGGCGACGACGGCCGCGTCGGACGGGACGAACATGACGGTGCCGTAGATCGCGTCCGCCCAGCGCTGGTAGCCCTTGCCCGCCAGCTCCGCCGCGCGGGAGCGCAGCTGCCGGACGTGGACGCGCAACGCGTCGAGCCGTTCTTCCGGGTCGTCGGTCTCGACCGCCTCCGCCCAGATGGCCATGCTCGCCTTCGCGTCGACCGGTACCGCTCGGCCGCCGCCGACGTTCAGCACCAGGTCGGGTTTCGCGCTTCCGCCGCCGCCCAGATCGGTCTGCAGGGTGAAGTGCAGTCCCTCCCGCAGTCCGAGAGCGCGCGCGGTTTCCACGAGCACCTGTTCGCCGAGTTCGCCGCGGCCGTGGATCGACGCGAACGCCACCTCGTACCGGCGCAGCGCGAGTTGCTGCTGGTCGCCTTTCGCGCGCTCTGCTGCCACGAGCCGCGCGGCCGCGTCGGCCCGGCGCATTCCGTCGTTGTACAGCCGCCAAAGCACGACGACCGCGACGCACAGGAGCAGCGCGAGCACGATGGCCGCGGTGGTGATCACCGTCTCCACCCGGTCCTCCTCTCCGTCGGGTCCGTCGGGTGTCCGGACGCGAGACATCATGGCGGACCCCACCGACAAAAACCGGCACCCATGGTCGCGCTGCGTAGCTGACCTGCGACTTTGCAGATTCGGTGCTGGGCGTGTCCCTCGTGGACCTGATCGGCTTCGTACACACGTTCGAGTGGGGCAACGGCGTGCCTACGGGATTTCGTCGGGGTCTGCTCCTAACGTGGTCGCCGTGAGAGTCCTCCATACCTCTGATTGGCACATCGGCCGCACGTTCCACGGCGCCGATCTGCTTACCGAACAGGAGGCCGCCCTCACGCACATCGCCGAACTCGTCGACCGCGAGTCGGTCGACGTCGTGGTGGTGGCCGGTGACATCTACGACCGAGCGGTGCCGTCCGCCGAAGCTGTCCGCGTCGCCACGGCCGCGATGACCCGCATCCGGCGGGCCGGCGCGGAACTCGTGATCACGCCGGGCAACCACGATTCGGCCGCGCGGCTCGGCGCGTTCGCCGAATTCGCGGCGGCGGGCGGGCTGCACGTCCGCGCGACCGTCGAAGGCATCGCGGAACCCGTTGTGCTGCATGACGAACACGGCGCGGTCGCGTTCTACGGCATCCCGTATCTCGAACCCGAGCCGTCGCGGCACGCGCTGGGCGTGCCGGAGGCGCGCGGCCACACCGGCGTGCTCGGCGAGGCGATGCGGCGGGTGCGCGACGACCTGGCCGGTCGCCCGGGAACGCGATCCGTGGTGCTGGCACACGCTTTCGTCACCGGTGGCGAGGCCAGTGAATCGGAACGCACCATCGCGGTCGGCGGAGTCGAGCAGGTTCCCGGCTCGGTGTTCGACGGCGTGGACTATGTCGCGCTCGGCCACTTGCACGGCCCGCAGACGCTCGCGGAACACCTCCGGTACTCCGGAAGTCCGCTGGCGTACTCGTTTTCCGAAGCGCGGCAACGGAAATCGGTGTGGTTCGTGGATCTCGACGCGAACGGCCTGGCCGAGGTCCGCCGGCACGAGCTGCCGGTGCCGCGTCCGCTCGCGACCCTCTCCGGCGAACTCGCCGCTTTGCTGGAGGACCCGGAACACGAGCAATGGCGCGAGCATTTCCTCTCGGTCACCGTCACTGACCGAGTCCGTCCGATCGATGCGATGCGGTTGCTGCAGGACCGCTTTCCCTATGCGGTGCACATGGATTGGCGGCCAGACGGCGGGGCCGCCGGTGCCGAACTGAAGTATGCCGAGGCGGTACGCGGGCGCAGTGACATCGAGATCGCGCGCAGTTTCCTCGACGACTGCCGCGGCGCTCCACCGACCGAACGCGAGGAACGGCTGGTGCACCTGGCGCTCGAAGCAGCGAACCGGACGGCGGTGGAGAAGCTGTGAGACTGCATCTGCTGGAGGTGGAAGCCTTCGGCCCCTACGCGGGTCGAGAGGTGGTGGACTTCGACGCCCTCGGCGCCGACGGCCTGTTCCTTCTCCACGGCGACACCGGCGCGGGCAAGACCACGCTGCTCGACGCGATCGCGTTCGCGTTGTTCGGTGTGGTTCCAGGCGCGCGCGGCGACGTCAAGCGGTTGCGGTGCGATCTCGCCGAACCCGATCGGCAGACCGAGGTCGTGCTGGAGCTGACCGTGCAGGGTCAGCGGCTGCGGATCGTGCGCGGTCCGGAGTACCAGCGGCCGAAGAAGCGCGGCGACGGATTCACCACGCAGCAGGCCCGGGTTTCGCTCACCTGGGTCGGTGAACCGCCTGCCGGGCTGCCTCCGGACGGAAGCATCCGCATCGACGAGGTGGCGCGCACCGTCGAGCGGCTGCTGGGCATGACGGCGGCGCAGTTCTTCCAGGTTGTGCTGCTGCCGCAAGGAGAATTCGCGAAGTTCCTCCGCAGCGACACCACGGAGCGCGAGAAGCTGCTGGAACGGCTTTTCGGCACCGAGCGGTTCTCCGACGTCGAACGCTGGTTCGCGGACCTTCGCGCGGAACGCGGCCGTGCGCTGGAAAAGCGGCAGCAGGAGGTTCGTGAACTGCTCGCCCGCTACGCGCAGGAAGCGCAGCAGGAACCGCCGGAGGAGGGGCAGCCGGAGTGGGTCGACGCTGTCTTGACCGAGGTCGCCGCCCAGGCCGAGGCGGCGGAAACTGAGGCAGCGCAAGCACGTTCGGCGGCGACGACCGCTGAGGTCGCGCTTCGCGAGGCGGAAGAAGACGCGGACAAGATCCGCCGCGTCCGCACCGCGCACACCCGGCTGACGCAGATCGCCGAGCAGGCGACTGAACGTGCTGAGTGGACGGAAGAAATCGCCGCGGCTCGGCGCGCTGCCGCGGTGGTGCCCGAGGCCGAGTTGATGGACCGGCGCACGGCCGAACTCGGTGATGCGCAAGTGCTGGTGGCAGACCGGATCCGGGACCTCGCCGACCTCGGTTTCGATGCGGTCGGGCTCGCTGTCGCCGACCTTCGCGAGCGTGCGGGCTCCGTTCGCGAGGAGGCGGGCGCTCTTGCCGAGTTGGCCGCGGAGGCGACCCAGCAGAAGAGCGACGAGCAACGCCGTGCGGAGCGGCAGAAAGTCGCGGAAAAAGCCACCGAGCAGGTTGCCGGGCTTGCGGAACGGCTGGACAAGCTGCCCGGTCTCATCGTCGCTGCGCGTACCGAAGCGACCGTGGCCGGAGAAGCGGCGGCGAAGCTGGACGGTGCCAAATCCCGTGTCGACGAGCTGACGGCGCTCACCCGTGCGGCCGAGGAGTTGCCGCCAGCTGAAGCCAGGGTCGAGCGTGGCGAAGCGAAACTGCGCGAGGTGGTCGACGAGCATCAGACGGCTCGGCAACGTCGGCTCGACCTCCGCGAACGGCGTCTCGACGGCATGGCAGCCGAGTTGGCTGCTGGCCTGGCCGATGGAACGGCGTGTCCGGTGTGCGGGTCGGCCGAGCATCCGGCACCAGCGAACCATGACGCGCCGTTGGTCGACGCGGCCGAAGAACGCGCTGCCGAAGAAGCCGAACAGAAGGCGTCGGCGTTGCGTCAGCGAGTGGTGTCCGCGTTGGAAGAGGCCAAGGCGCGAGTCGTCGCATTGCGGGAACGGTTGGACGGACGCACCGCGGAGGAGATCGCGACCGCGCTGGCCGAAGCCCGCACGGTCGTCGCGGAGCTCTCCGGAAAGGCGCAGCGCAAAGACCAGCTGAACAGGAAGGTCGCCGAGCTGGAGCGCGGAGCCGAGCAACTCGCGGAACAGCGTCGCCTCGCCGAGCAGACGGTCACCGAGGCGAACAGTGAGATCCGGGCCTTGGCCGAGCGGATGGCCGAGCGCGAACAGCGGCTGATCGCGGGCAGGGGAGAATTCCCGGACGTCCCCGCCCGACGACAGCACCTGCTCACGTTCGCCGGAGCGCTCGACCTGGCGGCGGAGGCGCACACCGCGGTGTCCGGAGCGGAGTCCCGGCTCGCGGAGCAGCGGGATCTGGTCGAGATCTCATTGCATGCCAAGGGGTTCTCGACCCTTGAGGAAATGCGCGCCGCCGTCCGCAGCGACGAGCAGATCACAAAGCTCGAACAGGGTCTCGCCGAGGCGGAAGCGATGGCCGCCGGTGCGCGGGAGATGCTCGCGCAACCGGAACTGTTCGGGATCTCGCCGGATGATGCGGTCGAGGTCGCGCCGCTGGCTGAGCGGGCGAAGGAAACGCGGGCGCGTGCGGACACCGCTTTTGCCGCGCAGCAAGCGGTTTCGGCACAACACCGCGAACTGGTGAAGCTGGCCGGACGGCTCGGCACGGCGCTGTCGGAGCTGCGGCCGCTGGAGGAGGAACAGGCCGAACTTCGGGCGCTGTCCGAAGTGGTCAACGGTCGAGGGCAGAACGCGCGGAAGATGTCGTTGCGTTCGTATGTCCTTGCTGCCCGGCTGGAAGAGGTCGCGCTCGCGGCGACCGCGCGACTGCGGACCATGAGCCAGGGCCGCTACTCCTTCGTGCACTCGGACGCAGCCGGTGCCCGCGGCACGAGGGGAGGCCTTGGCCTCGACGTGCTGGACGACTACTCCGGCGCGGTGCGCCCAGCGAAAACGCTGTCGGGCGGCGAGTCGTTCCTCGCGTCGCTCTCGCTGGCGTTGGGCCTCGCCGACGTGGTGGCAGGCGAAACCGGCGGTGCGCTGCTCGACACCCTCTTTGTGGACGAGGGTTTCGGCACCCTGGACGCCGAAACGCTGGACGTGGTGATGAACATCCTCGACGAACTCCGCGCCGGCGGCCGCGTGGTGGGCCTGGTGTCGCACGTCGAGGAACTCCGCCAGCGCATCCCCACGCGGCTGCGAGTGCGGAAGTCCCGCACCGGCTCGAGAGTGGAGCTGCAGATGGCTTGATGAAGCCCAGAGCGACGGCCGAGTCGCTGCCGGAGGCCTTGACCTGAAGCGGGCGAGGCGTTGGGCTGGCAGGGCGCAGAAGACCGACGTGGACCGTGGGGTGGAGCCCGGCAGCGGTGGACGCGGCGGGATGGTTGCGAGGCGGCGTGTCGACTCGTGGCGAGCTGCGGCCAGCCGGTGCGGGTAAGTGCGTCGCTGGAGCTGGCCGCTGCGGCGGCGGGCCGACCATTGTTGGCGGCGCCGGAGCAGCCGTCACGCGGCTACCCCGGCCTGGCCCGGCTCAGCCCGGCCTGGCTCAGCCCGGCTCGGCTCGGCTCGGTCTGGCCCGGCTTGGCCTGGCCCGGCCCGGCCCGGCTTGGCCTGGCTCGGCTCGGCTCGGCCCGGCCCGGCTCAGACGGGCCAACCCGGTTGCGTCCGGCCAACCCGCGCAGCCAACCCGCCAACTCAGCCGAGCTGTCAGGCGGACTCTTCGTGGTGCAGAAGCCACCGCTTGGCGTCCACGCCCCAGCGGAAGTTGCCGATCGCTCCGCCGGTCCGCACCACCCGGTGGCAAGGCACGAACAGGGCGGCTGCGTTGCGGGCGCAGGCGGTTGCTGCCGCGCGGACTGCGGAGGGGTTGCCCGAGAGGGTGGCGTACTCCGCGTAGCTCACCGGGCTGCCTGCCGGGACTTTGCGCAGCATCTCCCACGCGTGCTCGCGGAACGGGCCTGAGCGCTGCCGTACCTCGATGTCGGCGACGGCGTCGACATCACCGCCGTGGTAGCGGCGGATCGCGGTCGTCACGGGGCCGAGGTCGCGGCGTTCGGTCAGGGTCGTCGGGGCCAGGGACGGCGAGATGAGCGGCGTCAGTTCGGCGACGTCGCCGGTCCAGCCGGAGGCCAGTACGGCTCCGTCGCCTGCCACCACTGCGGTGAACGGGCCGATCTTGGTGTCCAAAGTGGACCAGAAGGCGGTGTGCACGAGAAAAGTCTCCTCAAGCGGTTCGGGAACTGAGATACCGGCTGGCGTACGAACTCCACGGCTGCCAGCCGCGTGCGGACGTCGTCAGGTCGATGCCCAGCTCGGCCGCGCTGCGGCGGACGGCTGGATCAGCGGTCAACAGGACGTCGGGAGCGCCCAGCAGACGCATCACGACGTAATCGGCGGTGGCGGGATCGACGCCGGCCGTGAGCATTTCGGTGCGCAGTTCGTCGGCGTCGCGGCCTACGTGGAGGTCCAGGTCACCGGCGACGATCGCGGCGGCGACCTGCTTGACCAGCGGTTTCACGTCAGCCGCGGCGATGGCGGACGGGGTCGGGAAGAGGGTCGTCAAGGTGTCCATGGGCGGGTCGGCGGGTGGGACTGGCTCGCCAAGCCGGACAACGTCGGCCACGTCGTCGCCGAGCAGGGCGCGGAGCAGGACCTCCGGACCGTCGACGGCGCCTGGCACACGGATGCCCGGGGTAGCTGCGACCAACGGGGCCAGGGCCTCGTCGGCGGACAGCACACGGGTGACGGCTTCCGGGTCTGCATCCAGGTCCAACAGCCGCCGTACTCGGCTGACGGCGCTGCTCAGGTCGCGGAGGTCCGAGAGCGCCAGGTCGCACTGCACGTAGCCGGCGCGCGGGCTGACCCACACCGACGCCGGGCCGTGTGGCAGGCGCAAGGTGCGGCCGTAGCCGTCGTCCGAGACGGCTTCGATGCCTGGCAACGCCCGTGAAGCGTGGTAGTTCAGCACGCCCGCCGCGTCGAACGGGGCGCGGAACGGCAGGCGAAGGCTGAGCCGCGTCGCGCCGCTGGGTTCGTTGCGGTTTCCGCGGCGAAGCGAGGCTGCTCGGAGCTGAGACGGCGTTGTCGCGAACACTTCACGGATCGTTTCGTTGAACTGCCGGATGCTGGAGAACCCGGCCGCGAACGCGACGTCGGTGAGCGGCAGCTGCGACATCTCGATCAGCAACCGTGCCGAGTGGGCACGGTGTGCTCGGGCCAGGCGGATCGGGCCTGCGCCCAGCTCAGCCGTCAACACTCGGCCGAGCTGGCGTTCCGAGTAGCCGAGCTGACGGGCCAACCCGGGCACGCCCTCGCGTTCGACCAGGCCGTCCGAGATCAATCGCATCGCGCGGGCGGCCAGGTCGGCGCGCACGTTCCAATCCGGCGAACCTGGGACTGCGTCCGGGAGGCAACGGCGGCACGCACGGAAACCACCGGCCTGCGCGGCTGCCGACGTGGGGTAGAAGCGGACGTTCTGCGCCTTCGGCGTGAGCGCCGGGCAGGACGGACGGCAGTAGATGCCCGTGGTGCGC
Organism: Amycolatopsis sp. NPDC003676; assembly: GCF_053587275.1. Lineage (NCBI taxonomy): Bacteria > Bacillati > Actinomycetota > Actinomycetes > Pseudonocardiales > Pseudonocardiaceae > Amycolatopsis > Amycolatopsis sp. NPDC003676. Next base: position 9,640 of record NZ_JBSFNS010000076.1, on the reverse strand, counting down.
ACCGCCATGATGAACTGGCCATCGAACCGCTGGTCGCGGGCGGTCACCGCGCGGTAGCAGCGCTCGGTGTCGCGCCAGATCGGGATGGTCGAGGTAGCCATGCCTTCGATGATGCCAGCAGGTGAGAGCCCTGACTGGCGGAAAACCGACACGACGTTGCGGCCGCGCTCACCGGGTCGGCGGGGGTCTCCGCCCAGCACGTAGACTTCATGGCCGTGAGTCTCACCCTCGGTATCGTCGGCCTGCCCAACGTCGGCAAGTCCACCCTGTTCAACGCGCTGACGCGCAACGACGTGCTCGCCGCGAACTACCCGTTCGCCACGATCGAGCCCAACGTCGGCGTCGTGCCGCTGCCGGACCCGCGGCTGGACCAGCTGGCCGAGATCTTCTCGTCGGAGAAGACCGTGCCCGCCGTGGTGTCCTTTGTGGACATCGCGGGCATCGTGAAGGGCGCGTCCGAGGGCGCGGGGCTCGGCAACAAGTTCCTCGCGAACATCCGCGAGGCCAACGCGATCTGCCAGGTCATCCGCGTGTTCGACGACCCGGACGTGGTGCACGTCGACGGCCGGATCGACCCGATGTCCGACATCGAGACGATCAACACCGAGCTGATCCTCGCCGACCTGCAGACGCTCGAAAAGGCGCTGCCGAGGCTGGAGAAAGAGGCGCGCACCAAGAAGGAAGCGCGGCCGGCGCTCGAAAACGCCCAGAAGGCCAAGGAGATCCTCGACTCCGGGCGCACGCTGTTCCAAGCGCAGAAGGACATCGACGGCGAGGCGCTGCGCGAGCTGAGCCTGCTCACCACGAAGCCGTTCCTGTACGTCTTCAACGCCGACGAAGCTGTGCTCACCGACGAGGCGCGCCGCGAGGAGCTGACGAAGCTCGTCGCCCCGGCGGACGCGGTGTTCCTCGACGCGAAGGTTGAAGCCGAACTGCTGGAGCTGGACGACGAGGAGTCCGTGCGCGAGCTGCTGGAGTCCGTCGGCCAGCTGGAGCCGGGCCTGAACGCCCTGGCCCGCGCCGGTTTCCACACGCTCGGTCTGCAGACCTACCTCACGGCAGGCCCGAAGGAATCCCGCGCCTGGACGATCCCGCAGGGCGCGACCGCCCCGCAGGCCGCCGGCGTCATCCACACGGACTTCGAACGCGGCTTCATCAAGGCGGAGATCGTGTCCTTCGCGGACCTCGTCGAGGCGGGCTCGATGGCGGCCGCGCGCTCGGCGGGCAAGGTCCGCATGGAAGGCAAGGACTACGTGATGGCGGACGGCGACGTCGTGGAGTTCCGCTTCAACGTCTGACCTCGCGGCAGGGCTTCCCCGGTGACGGATCGCCGGGGAAGCTGGACCACGGTGAAGATCCGGCCGGAACGCCGCGGTAAGCCGATTTGTCGGTCCTAGTTCGTATGATCCGCTTATGCCAGTGCTCTTCACCCCGTCCCTGCCGGATCGCGAGGACGGGGGACGTCTCGGTGGCGCGCCGCCGGTTGCGATTGAGGCGCATCCGCTTCTCGAGACACACCGCTATTTGCTGACCATCCCCACAGCGTCCGACAGCGAGATTTCGGTCCTGCTGCGCAACGGATTCAGCATCGGCGACAGCGACCTCGAATACCCGGACATGGCGATGCGCGCCCTGGTGCACGCGCCCGCACCCCGCGGCGAGCGAATCGACCTGGGGTGGCCGGGGCTTCGTTCGGCGGCGCTCGTCGAGATGCCGGACGAGGAAGGCTCGATCGCGTTGGTCCGGATCGCGGACGAGCCGGTCCTGATCCAGGACGAACCCAGCTACGCCGACGCTGTGCGGGCCGACGGGCATCAGTTTCTGTTTCAGGTCAACGAAGAGGGCTGGCCGGTCGACGGGGAACTCGAGGACGTCATCGACGAGTACCTCTGGGGATACGGGTCGGTCTACTTTTACGGCACCCCGGGAGCCGACGGGATTGTGCGCGAGGTCGTCGCGGGGTTCATCGACTTTTGAGCCTCGGCGGGACGGCGGACCTGCCGAGGCCCGAAAGTCAGTTCAGTTCGGCCACCCTGGGAACGACCACGCCGTAAAGATCCCCGATGGTCGCCAAAGCGCTGTTATGCAGCTGCTCAGCGCTAACCTCCCCAGCGGGAGCCAGCAGCGGCCGGGTAGCGCAGGCATCGGCGACGACGGTTGGGTGGTTGCCGCGCAAAAATGCCCCCTCGGTGGTGAACGTGACGCACATGTTGGTCATGAACCCGGCGATCACCACGTTCTTGTGCCCGGCTTCGTCAACCCGCGCGCCCAGGTCAGTGTTCACGAAGGAATTCGGCGCGCCCTTGACGACGACAGCCTCGCCCTCGATCGGGGCGACGTCCGGGTGGATGCTGCCGATCTCGGCGCGGATGTCGTACGGCGTGCCCTCGCCGCCGTCGTTGATTACGTGGATCACCGTTGTTCCGGCGGCTCGGGCCTTGGCCAGCAAACCTTGAGCCGCGGTCAACGCCGGGCGCCAGCCGTCCAGTTCCATTACGCCGCGGGTGTAGGTGTTCTGGTAGTCGACCATGATCAGCGTCGCGTCGGCCAGCGTCGCCGGGGTCTGGTCGAGACCGTTCAGCTCCCGCAGCGTTTTCCTTGCCATGGTGGGGTTTTCCTCTCGTTTCTGGTTCGCTCGATCGACGCTAGACTCGCCAGCGGATGTCGGCAATGACATGCAAGACGCAGAAACCGACATGAGGAGCGCGATGAAGAGGCTGCTGGTCGTCGTCTTGTTCGATCGGATCGACCTGCTCGACGTGACCGGGCCCGCTGAGGTGTTTTCGTTGCTGCAGCGGGAAATGGACCAGCCGACGGGGTACCGGGTGGTGCTCGCGGCCGGAACGACGGACCCGGTGACCACCTCGGCCGGGGTGCGGGTGTTGCCGGACGTGACTTTCGCGGAGTTGTCCGGGAAGGCGATCGACACGCTGATCGTGCCGGGCGCGGTGACGGCGGGGGAGAACGGGGAGATCGTCGCGCGCTGCGACTCGGCGGTGGTGGAGGAGGTGCGTCGGCTGGCTGGGCAGACGCGGCGGGTGGCGTCCGTCTGCGTCGGTGCGCACATCCTCGCGGCGGCGGGGCTGCTCGACGGCAAGCGCGCCACCACGCACTGGTCGACGGCTCGGCAGCTCGCCGCGGAGCATCCGGAGGTGACTGTCGACGCGGATCCGATCTTTATTCGCGACGGCAGTGTGTGGACCGGGGCTGGGCTGAGTGCTTGCCTTGATCTCGCGCTGGCGTTGGTGGCCGATGATTTCGGTCCGGAATTGGCGTCGAGGGTGGCTCGTCAGCTGGTGATGTTCTTGCGGCGGCCGGGCGGGCAGAGTCAGTTCAGCGTGTCGCTGGAACCCGCGTCCGCGACTCGGCGGGTGGATGAGTTGCGGCAGCACATCGCCGCGCATCTGGCGGATCCGTTGACCGTCGCCGATCTGGCCGCGCATGCCCATGTGACGGATCGGCAGATCACGCGGGTTTTCAAGGCGGAGCTGGGGATGACGCCCGCCGCCTACGTCGAGCACGCGCGGGTCGAGGCGGCGCGGCATCGGCTGGAGACGACTGACGAAACATTGTCGCGGATTGCCAAAAACTGCGGATTCGGCACTGTTTCGACGTTGACTCGGTCTTTTCGAAGGACGCTGAATGCGACGCCCCACGAATACCGGGAGCGGTTCCGGATCGGTTAGCGGAAACGGCGGAATATTCCACGCGACAGCACATTCCCCCGGCTGAACACTTCGCTACGATCGCCTCCTCATTCAGCGAGGGGGTTTGAATGGCGAAAAAACAGCCGTCCCCGATGGCGCCGCCCTGGACCTATCGCGACGACGTGCTGAGCTACACCTGCTACCTGGCGGGCTTGATGGCGGACGACGCCGAGCTCAGCCAGGTCGAGGAAGTGCTCGCGCCGTTTCCCGGACGGAACGTGCCCGGCGAACGGTTCTTGGCCACCGGGTCGGTCGTCGTTTCGGATTTCCGGGCGCTCGGGGACGGGAGCTGGAGCGTCTCGACGCCGTTCGTGGCCGGGACGGGGGCGCTGGGGGTTGGGCTCGTGGCCGGTTCGCTGGTGGGCGGGGCGATCGCCCGGTCCCGGGCCCGGCAGCAGGCGGCCGCGGCGGCGGTTCCGCGTTGGGTGCCGATCGAGCAGGGCGGGCTGTATCTGAGCGCGCACGGCTTTCACCTCTACACGCCGCGGGTGCTCTCGTGGCATTGGGAAGCGATCACCGGCGCGGCGATGGTGGCCCCGGCGGTCGTGCACGTGACGGGAAACAGCAAGAACGGCCCGGTGTCCTGGTTGTTCCAGTCGGAGTGGGCCGAACTGCTCTTCGTGATGTGGGCGAACGCCGTGCATCCCCGGCATCCGCAGCTCGTCACCGGGCAGTGGCTGCCGCCGGGCTGGGTCGAGCACGCGCAGTGGCACCGGAGAGTCCCGGCCTTGCCGCCCGGGGACGCGGTGACCTGACCCACGCGGGGCATTTTCGGCGAAACGTCCCTCTCGCGCCGCTCGCCCGGCCAAGATGCCCCGGTGCGGATCGTTCTTTATGCCATCTGGGGCGCGCTCATGATCGCCCTCGTGGTCAGCGTCGTGGTGCAGGCGAGGAAAGCCCGGCGGCGCAAGGTGGCGTTGGCGACGTGGCCGAGGGCCCAGGCGGTGGTGACCGGGTACGAGAGGAAGCGGCGCGGGGCCGACGACAGCGACGCGGCGCTCTACTACCCGCGGTACGAGTACCGCGGCCCTGACGGGCGCGTCTATCAGGGCCTTTCCGAGACCGTCAGCGACAGCTCGCCGGGGGCGAGGGCGACGCTTCAGGTGGCGGTGAACCCGGAGGACCCTGCCGAATCGGTCCCCGAGGGGCCGACCGGGATGCGGATGATCGGCTGCGCGTCGGTCGTGCTCGGGCTCATCGGGTTCGCCATGTTCTGGTTCATCCGGATGTTCCCGCTGCCGTAACGCTCAGCCGAGCAGGCCGAGCACGATCATCGACAGCAGGACGACGGCGGTCGAGAACACCGCGACCCACGTGCGCTGTGCGGCGGTGAGCTGGGCGGATGTGCTGTTCATGGCGGGTCCTAGCGGGGCGAGTGCCGATGATTACCGCTGGGATAGCGCCTTGATCTAGCTCACTGTTACCGCTTGTGATCAAGGTCACGCCGATTGCGCGCGGTGTGCCACAGCACCCCGCCCGCGGCGGCCACCATCAGGCCGAACGAACCCATCCCTACCACGAGTGCCTGGACCATCCCGGCTCCTTCCGTCGCGTCTGTCCGGGAGACGCGCGAGGGGGCCGGTTGTTATGCCAGGGTTGCGGACGTCACACCTGGTCAGCGGGCTGCCAGCACCTCGTCGATCTGCCTGGCCAGTGCGAAGTCGCGATCGGTCAACCCGCCTTCGGAATGGGTGCTGAGACGGAAGGTCAGCGTGCGCCAGCGGATGTCGATGTCGGGATGGTGGTCGGCCGCCTCGGCGAGCACGGCCACCCGGTCCACCGCCTCGATCGCCGCCGGGAAGGACGCGAGTTCGGCCGTCCGCACGATGCTGTCGTCCTCGCGCCGCCACTCCGGGACGGTGCCGAGGGCCTGGTCCACTGCCGAGTCGTTCAATAGCTGAGTCATCACTCCATGGTGTCGGCTACGCTGCGGCATTGCCACGGGAGTCCGGTACGCCGGGCTGAGAGGCGGGCCTCGCACCCGCGACCGTTCGCACCTGGATCCGGATCATGCCGGCGTAGGGAGGCCGTATCGCTCTCCCTCATCCGGCGCAGTGCAGGAGGGGAAGAATGATGTCGCGGACCGTCCGCACGGTGGCCTGTCTCGCAGGAGTCTCGGTGCTCGCCAGCGCCTGCTCGCTCTCCGGCGGCGACTCCGGCGGGTCGTCCGCGAACCCGGACCAGAAGACGCCGACCGTCACGCTGGTCACGCACGATTCGTTCGCCGCCCCGCAGGACGTGCTCGACGCCTTCCAGCGCCAGTCCGGGATCAAGCTCAAGATCCTGAAGTCCGGCGACGCCGGCGCGCTCACGAACAAGCTCGTGCTCACCAAGGGCAGCCCAATCGGCGACGTCGCGTACGGCGTCGACAACACCTTCGCCTCGCGCGCGCTCAGCGAGGGCGTCTTCCAGCCCTACACCAGCCCGGAGGCCGACCGCGGCCCGCAGCGCTACTCCGTCGACCCGCAGCACCGGCTGGCGGCGGTCGACCTCGGCGACGTCTGCGTCAACATCGACCCGGCCTACTTCGCGAGCAAGGGCCTCCCGGAGCCGAAGACCTACGACGACCTCGCCGACCCCAAGTACAAGGACCTGACCGTCGCCGAAAGCCCGGCCACCGCGTCGCCGGGGCTGGCCTTCCTGCTCGGCACGGTCGCGAAGTACGGCGAGAGCGGCTGGCAGGGCTACTGGCAGAAGCTGAAGGACAACGGCCTCAAGACCGTCAGCGGCTGGGAGGAGGCCTACACCAAGGACTTCTCCGGCTCGTCGGGCAAGGGCCCGCGGCCGATCGTCGTGTCCTACGCCTCGTCGCCCGCCGCCGAGGTCGGCGAGGACGGCAAGCCGCGCACCAAGGCGCTGCTCGACACCTGCTTCCGCCAGGTCGAGTACGCGGGCGTGCTCACTAACGGCAAGCAGATCCCGCAGGCCCAGAAGGTCGTCGACTTCCTGCTGTCGCAGCAGTTCCAGACGACGGTCGCGGCGAACATGTACGTCTACCCCGCGCGCCAGGGCGTCGAACTGCCCGCGGGCTGGGCCACCGCGGCGCCGCAGCCGCAGACGCCGGCCACCATGCCCGCGGACAAGGTGCAGGCTGGCCGGGAGAAGTGGATCGGGGAATGGCGCTCGCTCATGGGCGCGTGATCCCCGCGCGCACCATCGGGCTCACGCTGCTCGGCTTGCTGCCGGTCGCGTTCCTGGTGGTGTTCTTCGCCTGGCCGGTCGTGGCGATTGTCGGCCGGGGGTTCTCCGCGGGCGGCGTCGACACCGTGCTCGGCGACCCGCAGACGTGGCGGCTCGCCGGGTTCACGCTGGCCAGCGCGGCCGCGTCGACGGTGGTCGCGGTGCTCGCCGGGCTGCCGGTGGCGTACCTGCTCGCCCGCGTAAAGCTGCCGGGTGTCGGATTGGCGCGGACGATCGTGCTGGTTCCGTTCGTCCTGCCGACGGTTGTCGTCGGCCTGGCTTTCCGGGCGATCTGGCCGGACGGCGGCGTGCTGCCGCTCGTGCTGGCCAACGCGTTCTTCAACGTCGCCGTCGTCGCGCGCACGGTCGCCGGGCTGTGGTCGCATCTCGATCCGCGAGCGACCGAGGCCGCGCGGGCGCTGGGTGCCTCGCCGTGGCGGGCGTTCCGGTCGGTGACGTTGCCTGCGCTCGGCCCGGCCATCGCTTCGGCTGCCGCAGTGGTGTTTCTGTTCTGCGCCACCAGCTTCGGTGTGGTGTTGATTCTCGGCGGCGGTAGCTACCGGACGCTCGAGACCGAGATTTACCTCCGGACGGTCGACCTGCTCGATCTCTCCGGTGCGGCCGCGTTGTCGCTGATCCAGTTCGCGGCTGTCGTCGCTGCGCTGGTGCTGGGCGCGATGGCGCGCCGGAAGCGAGAGAACGCGGTGAAGCTGCGGTCCGCGCAGGTCACGGCGCGTCGGCCGCGCGGCGGGGAGTGGTGGACGGTCGGTGCCGCGGTCGTGGTGCTCGGTCTGCTGCTGACACCGATCGTCTCGCTGCTCCTAGAGTCGGTGTCCACTTCGGACGGATGGAGCCTCGCCGGATATCGCGCGCTGAACACCGTCGGGCAGAACGGCGCGCTGCAGGTGTCCGGCTGGATCGCGGCGCAGAATTCGCTCGCCGCGGCCACTGATGCGACGCTGCTGGCGATGGCTGTCGGTCTGATCGCGAGCGTGGTGCTGGTGGCGCTCCGCCGTTCGCCGGGAGGGCTCGCGCGCGGGATGGGCGAGACCATGGACGTCGCGTTGATGCTGCCGCTGGGCGTCTCGGCGGTGACCGTCGGCTTCGGCTACCTCGTGACGCTCGACGCGCTGCCCGGCGACCTGCGCACGTCGCCGCTGCTCGTGCCGTTCGCCCAGGCGCTGGTGATCATGCCGCTGGTGGTGCGGATGATCCTGCCGGTGCTGCGCGCGGTCGACGTCCGGTTGCGCCAGGCCGCCGCGACGCTCGGCGCGAGCCCGGCGCGGGTGTGGCGGGAGATCGACTTTCCGCTGGTCGCGCGCTCGGTGGTGGCCGCGGCGGGCTTCGGGTACGTCGTCGCGCTCGGCGAGTTCGGCGCGACCAGCTTCCTCGCCCGGCCGGACGCGCCGACGCTCCCGGTGGCCGTCGCGACGCTGATCAGCAGGCCGGGGGAGTTGAACAACCAAATGGCGTACGCCGCGTGCGCCCTGCTCATGGTGGTGACTGTGGTGGCGGTGGCGTTGATCGACCGGTTCGGCTCGGTCCGCGGCGCCAGCACGGTCGGGGAGTTCTGATGGCGCTCACGGTACGGGATCTGACTGTCCACTATGGATCGTTCGCCGCGGTGCGCGATGCGAAGCTGGACATCGCCGACGGCGAGGTGCTCGCGTTGCTGGGCCCGTCCGGTTCGGGCAAGTCGACGTTGCTGCGCGCGATCACCGGGCTGGAGCCGGTGTCGTCCGGCTCGGTGTCCTGGGACGGCGCTGATCTCGCCGCGGTGCCGGTGCACAAGCGCGAATTCGGTCTGGTGTTCCAGGACGGACAGCTGTTTCCGCATCGCGATGTCGCCGCGAACATCGCGTTCGGCCTGCGGATGCACGGCGTGCCTCGCGAACGGCACGCAGCGCGCGTCGAGGAGCTGCTGAAGCTGGTCGGCCTTGAAGGCTACGAACGGCGACGGGTGACCGAGCTGTCCGGCGGGCAGGCGCAGCGCGTCGCGCTGGCTCGCGCGCTGGCTCCGGAACCGCGCTTGCTGCTGCTGGACGAGCCACTGTCCGGATTGGACGCTGGACTGCGTGAGCAGCTGGCGATCGACCTGGCGGATCTGTTGCGGCGCAGCAAGATCACCGCGCTGCTGGTGACGCACGATCAGGAGGAAGCGTTCACGCTCGCCGATCGCGTGGCGGTGCTCGACGCCGGGGAAATCCGGCAGGAGGGCGCGGTCCGGTCGGTGTGGAACAAACCGGTGGACGAGAACGTGGCGCGCTTCCTTGGCGTCACCACGTTCCTGGACGGCACCGCGGCCGACGGCGTGGTGCGGACCGAGCTGGGCACCGTTGCGCTGGGAGTGGACGACGGCCCGGTGAGGCTCGGATTGCGCCCGCACGGCTTGAAAGTCGCTAAAGAAGGCGTGTCCGGCGAAGTGACCGCCGCGGTGCACCGTCGGGAGCATCTGCGACTGGTCGTCCGCTGCGGAGAGTCCACTGTGGACGCGATCGCCCCGGCCGGAGCGGACTACCGGGCCGGCGATCCCGTCCGGCTTCAGCCGGATCCGGACGGGATCGCCGTAGTGGGCTGAACCCCCAGGTCAGCCGTCCCGGGTGACGAGGCGTCCGTAGGCGATCGACAGCCCGACCACGATGTAGCAGGCCGCGCGGACCGCGCCTTCGCCCATCATCGACAGCGTCATCGGATCCTGCAGGGCCGAGGCCGGGGCCAGCGTCCAGTTCTGCGTGAGCAGGAACGGGTGCACC
>NZ_JBSFNS010000075.1:0-42020 GCF_053587275.1 Amycolatopsis sp. NPDC003676 | reverse complement strand
CTCTTCCCCTCCCCCACGCCCTTCCTATCTGCCACCGGGGGGGCTGGCTGGGCGTGGTGCCGGCTGCCGGGCGGGCGTCCCGCCCGCCCGGATGCCGGCGCCGTCTGGTCTGGTGCCCTTGAACTTGCGCCTGGCCCTCCCCGCAATACCGGCACACCGCCGTCTATCGGCGGTCGCTGGCCTGGGTGGACGGGCCTCCGCTCGGGCGCGGGCAGTAGTGGTTCTGCGGCCATTGGGTGGATGCGGGGGACGGTACTCTCGCCGACACTGGACGCGGCGGACATTCCGTAGTGAGGTGGTCACCATGAGCACGAGCGACGGGACTCCGTTTTTTCCCGCCTCCGGGCCCGACCGGGACGGGACGTTGGCCGGTGACGCTGGAGGCGAGCGGTTCTCCGATCCGTTGTCCGGGTTCGAGATGTCTTCCCGCGCGCCGCGGCCGTTGCCCACTGCCAAGCCGGTCGAGCACGACCCTGAGGCGGTCAAGCGGATGGTCGAGGCCGCGCTGAAAGAGGAAGCCAAGAAGAAGGAAGTCGTCAAGACGCCGAATCCGATCCCGCCGTCCGAGCGGCCGGACCTTGTTCCGCTCGGGCTGTTGCCCCGGCAGCGGACCTGGCCGACCAAGGCTCCTCAGCTGCTGAAGAAGGTGCCCCGGCCGCGGCCGAAGCGGGTGACCGAGATCGCCGACGACGACATCGAGGAGGAGCTCGCCGAGCGGCAGAGCCGACGTGGGATGCCCTCGCTCAGCATGCCCAGCTTCGGCCGTCCCTCCAGCAGCACGGCGGGCGTCGTGCTCGCTGTGGTGTTGCTCATCGTGTTCGGAATTGTCGCGATCGAGCTCATCGCTAGCCTGGTGAGCAGTGTGAAGGGGCTGTTTGGCTGACCCTGGCTGACCTCGTATATCACGGGGCGTGCCCTGCTCGCCTCCGCGGCGGGACTACCCTGGCTGCTACACGGTCGGGGGATCCGCCGGGGTCGCCTGACTCCGCCGTGACAAGTGGGGTGGGCGTATCAGCGAGGGCGTACGGTCGGTGCCGGGCACCGGCTCGGGCGGATCGGGCGGCACGTCCACGATCCACCGGGCCCGCCGAGTGCTGGCGATCAAGCCATTCCGTCGGCTGTGGGGCGTCACGTATCTGTGCAGTGTCGCCGACTGGCTGAACCTGCTGAACCTGACCAGCCTGAGCACCAAGCTCCTCGACAACTACTCCGCGCAGAACTACGCGTTCGTCGGCGTCATCGTCACCGCGCTGCTGCCCGGCCTGCTCTTCGCCCCGCTCGGCGGCCTGCTCGCGGACCGGTTCGACCGGCGCAAGATCATGGTCATCTGCGACCTGCTGCGCTGCGGGTTCCTGCTCTCGATCGCCGTGGTCGGCGCGCCGTGGTGGCTGTTCGTAGCGAACTTCCTGGTCGGCAGCTGCTCGATCATGTGGATCCCGTCGAAGGACGCGGCGGTGCCGAACCTGCTGCGCCGCCCCGAGCAGGTCGAGACCGCCAACCAGCTCGGCATGGTGATGACCTACGGCCTCGCCGTCATCACCGCCGCCGGTGCCAACGCGCTGATCCTCGGCGCGAACTCGACGTTCCACCTGTTCCAAGGCCCCGGCGTCGACCTGTACATCGCCAAGGTCGTCGTCGTCATCACCGGCCTGCTGTACCTGACCAGCGGCATCATCGTCGCCACCCGCATCCCCGAACTGTCCCTGCGCGACGTCCACTCGACGCCGCAGCAGAAGGTCAAGCGGGCCGACGAGGAGAAGTTCGGCTTCGGCGCGATGATGCGCGACGGGCTGAAGTTCGTCCGCAGCACGCCGATCGTCCGCGGCCTGCTGATCGGTGCCTTCGGCGCCTTCGCCGCGGGTGGCGCGGTCATCGGCGCGGCCAAGCCGTACTCGTCCTCCCTGCTCGGCGGCGACGCGGCGTTCAACCTGCTGATGCTGGCCGTCTTCATCGGTCTGGCCACCGGCATGGCGCTGGCCCCGAAGCTCGCGCACCGGCTCCCGCACGACCGGCTGTTCGGCATCTCGATCGTCCTCGCCGGGCTCGCGCTCGGCGTCGTCGCGTTGTCGCCGCACCTGTCGATCTCCGTGGCCGCGGTCGCCTTCGTCGGCGTCTGCGCCGGCACCGCCTTCCTCACTGGCGTCACGATCATCGGCTCCCGCGTCGAGGACGCGATCCGCGGCCGGATCAACGCGATCTACCAGGCGATGCTCAAGATCGTGCTGTTCGGCGCGACGGTGGTCACGCCGGTGCTGATCGGCCTGGTCCGGCAGCGCCAGGTCGACCTGTTCGGCACTCCGATCATCGTCGACGGCACCCGTCCGGTCATCCTCGGCGGCGGCCTGCTCGCCGTGCTGCTCGGGATCATCGCCTACCGGCAGATGGACGAGCGCCGCACCGAGAAGATCTTCAGCGACCTGCGCAACGCGCTGCGCCGCAACCCGCGCCGCGTCAACGGCTTCTTGATCGCCATCGAGGGCACCACCGCGGTCAACACCGCCGAGCAGGCCGCCCGCCTCGCGCGCTGGCTCGGCACCGGCACCCGGCCGGTCGTCCTCACCGCCGACCCGGCGCTCGGCGAGCAGCGCTTCCGCACGCTCGTTTCGGACGCCGCCCTCACCGGCGTACGGGCGCAGGCGCTCGTCGCCGCGGCCGTGCGCGCCGAGCTGGTGGAACGCCAGATCCAGCCCGCGCTCGACGCCGGGTCCGTCGTCGTCATGGAGCGTTTTGTCGACTCCCCGCTCGCGTCGCTGTCCGCGGCGGGCGAGCTGGACCGCGGCGAGCTGGAGGGACTGGTCGACTGGGCCACCGGACGGCTTCGCCCGGATCTCACCGTGCTTCTCGACTCCGAACACGCGGAGGATCCGCAGCCGTCGCTGAAAGACGACCAGCTGTGGGTGCAGAAGCTGCTCGCCGAGATGGCCGCGGCTGACCCGGACCGGTACGTGGTGGTCGACGCCGAGGGTTCTGACGGCGACGTCGCGGGCCGGGTCCGCAATGCCGTCCAGTCGGTGTTCGTCGGTTCGCTCGCCGCGCTCGCCCCCGCGGAACCGGCAGAGGAGGAACCGGAGCTGCCGGAAGACGCCGCCGCGGCGGACGTCGTCGAGGCGGCCGAAGCGGAAGCGGCGCAGAACGGCGCGGACGCACTGCCCGTAGTGTCCAAAGTGGAGGATCGGTGACGACTCCGATCGGCGTCTGGACCGAACTCGTCGGCCAGGAGCCTGCCGTGGAAACGCTGTCCTCGGCAGCGTCGGCGGCGGCCAAAATCGTTGCCGGAGAAGCGGTCGCGCCAGCGGCTATGACGCACGCCTGGCTCATCACCGGACCGCCCGGCTCCGGCCGTTCGGTCGCCGCACGCACGTTCGCCGCGGCTTTGCAGTGCAGCACCGGAACCGGTTGCGGCGCGTGCCCCGGCTGCCGCACGACGATGGCCGGTACCCACGCGGACGTGCGGCTGGTCGTCCCGGAAGGACTGTCCATTTCGGTCGCCGAGATGCGCGCGCTCGTGCAAGCCGCGGCGCGCCGGCCGACGACCGGCGAATGGCAGGTCGTGATCATCGAGGACGCCGACCGGCTCACCGAGGGCGCGTCGAACGCGCTGCTCAAGGCCGTGGAAGAGCCGCCGGCGCGCACGGTGTTCCTGCTCTGCGCACCGTCGGACCACCCGGAGGACGTCTCCGTCACCATCCGCTCGCGGTGCCGGCTGGTTCCGCTGCGCACGCCGCCCGCCGAGGCCATCGCGCAGGTGCTGATCTCCCGCGACGGCGTCGATCCTGAGCGCGCCAACTGGGCCGCGGCAGTGTGCAACGGCCACGTCGGCCGCGCGCGCCGGCTCGCCACCGACGAAGCCGCTCGGCAGCGTCGCGCCACCGTGCTGCGGATTCCGCTCGGGCTGCGCCGTCCGGACGACGTTTTCACCAGCGCTGACCAGCTGATCAGCGCTGCGGAGGCGGACGCGGGCGAGGAGAGCAAGGGTCGCGACGAGCAGGAACGTTCCGAACTGCGCACCGCGATGGGCGGCGATGGCACCGGCAAGGGCGTCGCCGGAGCGAAACGTGCCGCCGAGGCCGCGGTGAAGCAGCTGGAGAAGCGCCAGAAGTCCCGTGCGACGCGAACCCAGCGCGACACGCTCGACATTGCTTTGGTGGACCTGGCGGGGTTCTACCGCGACGTGCTCGTGACGACTTCGCGTTCCGGCGCGACGCTGACGCATCCCGACCATGCCGAGCAGATCAACTCGGCCGCGGCGGCTTGGTCGCCGGAATCGACGATGCGCCGGTTGGAAGCGGTGCTGGAGTGCCGTGAGGCGATCGGGCTGAACGTGAAGCCGCGGATCGCGGTGGAAGCCATGGTCACCACGCTTCGCCAAGGCTGACTCAAACACCAACAAAAACGGCCCCCTCGCCAGCAGCGAGAGGGCCGTTTCCGTGACTAGCGAGAGTCAGTCGCGCGGATGCGGCGACGGCTTGAACGGTGCGTCAGGACCGCTGGACGGCCGCTTCAGCACCAGCGCGGGACGCCGCCGGTTCGGGAACGCCGCGACCATGACGACGCCCATCAGCAGCATCGCCGTGCCCGTCCAGAACAGCGGCACCGTGTCGTACGCGCCGTTCGTGTAGGCCAGGTGCTTCACCGGACCAGCCGGTGCGGCACCGCCCTGCGGCGGAGCGGGCGGAGTCGTCGTCGAACCGCACACGACGCCGCCGGTCGGGGCGTACGCGCGGGCGATCTGCTCGCCCAGCGACAGCTGCGCCAGCGACGACGGCAAGTTGTCGCCCGCCTGCTTCGGCAGCAGCTCCTTCAGCTTCTGCGTCGGCAGGACCTGAACGTCGAGCAGCCGCGCGGCCGCGCCCAGCTGGTAGCCCTTGAACGGCGTGGTCGCCTCGGACTGCTTCTGGTCGAGGTTCGCGATGCTCAGCCGCAGCACGCCGAGGTCGAGCACCTTCCCGGTGGTGTCGCCGAGCTGCTGCAGGCCCTTCGTCGCGGTGGCGACGAGGCCGCCGACCACCGGCACGTTGTCCAGCGCACCGAACTGCTGGCTCAGTGGCGCGAGCGGCAGGCCGATCGGGATGTCCTTGGTCGGGTGCGCCGCGTCGAGCGTGTACAGCGTCTTGCCGCCGGCCCCGATGGTGATCACCGGCGCCTGGTAGTCCACTTTGGACGTCTTCGCGTCGCCGGTGGAGGTGACGGTCAGCGTCGGCTGGCTGGCGACCTTGAGGTTCAGCTCGAGCGGCGTGCCCTTGAGGATGTTGATGTCCGCCGCCTGCAGCGTGGACCTCGACTGCACGGCCTTGTTCTTCGAGCCCGGGATGTCGACGAGCTTGACCTGCGACCGCGACGACAGCGTGTTCGGCAGGCTCAGCAGCGAACCGGTGCCCGCGGCGGGCGTCTGTCCGCTGCCGGGCAGCAGGCCGCCGAGGCTCTGCAGCCCGCTCTTCGGGTCGAAACCCTGCGCGAGCTGGGTGCCTTGGGGCAGGTTCAGCCCGCCGCCGCCGATCAGTGGGACCTGCGGCAGCGTCGGGAGGCCGTTGAGCAGCGACAGGCTCGCGACGGACGTGCTGGCGTCGGCGATCGTGTCCACGCACGGGCCGAGCGATTCGCTCCAGCGGGCGTGCGCGGTGCCGTTGAGCAGCCCGACGTTCAGCAGCGGGTTCGACGGCGCGTTCAGGCCCCCGCTGATCTCCTTCGGGTTGTCCGGCAGCGCGGTCTGCACGAGGCTGCCCGGCGTCTGCGGAGCCTGGCCCCCGACGGCCAGCCCGAACGGCGACGACTGCGCGATCGACTTCTCGTAGGCCAGGTACGCCTCCGAGTTCGCCGACGCGCTGGACAGGCCCATGCCCGCCTCGAGCGCGGACTGCTTCGGCAGCGTCTGGCCGAAGCCGGGAAGGATCGTGCTCGTGGTGACCGAGTTCGGCAGCAGCCGCAGGACGCCGAGCGCCGTCCCCGCGTCGCCGACCGCGTGCCCGAGCGGCTGCGGCCCGATGGGCGCGGACGCGGGCGGCTGCGAGGGGTTGTTCGGCTGCGGGATCGGCGTCGTCGGAATCTCCTGCGCACCAGCCGGCGCGGCCAGGAGCAGCAGCAACGCGGCAGTGGCGGGCAGCGCCAGCGCACGGGGCAGTCTTCGCTGCATGTGCCGGGTCCTCCAGATGATCGCCGGGTCGGGGAGTGAGACCGAAGTCATAGGAGCCTAACGACGCGGCCCCCGCAAGGTGACGCACCATGGCTCCGCTACACTGATGACCGTCGCACAGCGGCATGCCGCCTTAGCTCAGTCGGCCAGAGCGATTCACTCGTAATGAATAGGTCGGGGGTTCGATTCCCCCAGGCGGCTCCGCAGATCAGGCCCCATCCGAAGCAGTTCGGATGGGGCCTGACTCGTTTCCGGACGGTCCGCAGGCTTGCGCCGAATTCACCCGTTAGGGGAACGCGCCTAGCCGGTCCGTTCGGCGAGCAGTTCCAGCCCGCCGGACCCGAGCCGCAGGACTGACGGGACCAGTTCCGTCGTCTCGTACGGCGAAGCGAGCACCTGCTCCTGGATGATTTCCGCCGGGCGGGAACCCACCTTGGCGACATGCATCTCGTCCGGGCACGGCAAGCCGACGATCAGGTCTCCCGCGCCGAGGTGGGGCGACAGCTGGGCGTACAGATCGGGCAGCGCGAGCGCGGACGCCGCCAGCTGGTTCTCCCTCGTGAGCGAGACCAGCACGTCCTCGCCGGAGGTGCGGACCTCGAACTTCAGCCCGCGGGCCAGGCAGCCGAACCCGACGTCGAACATCTTCTCGAGCGGTGCGCCCATCTGTTCCTGCTCGTGAAGGGTGATGTGCTGCATCCCGATCTTGCCCTCGGGAGTCCGCGACACCACCGCGAGCGCGACCGACAGCTTGCCGGGCACGAGCGGTTGGTGCGGCAGGGCTTCGAGCAGCCCGGCGCGCGGTGAGGAGGCGCTCCAGAGGATTGGCAGTATCTCCTCGGCGCTCTCCTCTTTCCGCGCCATCACCTCGCGGGCTTCGGCGAACGCGCGCTCCCAATCACCGGGAGCGGGCCGGGCGAAGCTGTAGGTGCACTCGGCCTTCCGGAAATTCTTGGCCATGAATTTCTGGTCGGCCGCGGAAGGCTGCCATTCGCTGTACACCGCCGAAACCGCGGACCCGCGCACCTTGTGCTGCTGGCGGACGCTCGCCCACGCCTGCTCGACAGCGTCCTCGGACTGGGTGGGCGCGCTGGCCAGCACGGGTTCGGGGAGACCGTTGATTCGGAAGACGACGAGGTTCTGGGAAACGTCATCGTTCATCGGATTTCCAGAAAGGAAAAGGATCTTCGCATGCTTTCTAGCTACCACAACCGGCGCGCAGTCCGGCGAGGCTGAACGACAGCGTGCGCCGCCACGCGTTCGGGGTTGCCTCAACGGTCTCGCGCACGATCAGCGCGTTCGTGAAGATCAGCAGCATCAGGTCGTCGGACGTGACGTCCGGGCGCAGCGTCCCGGACCGTTGCGCGCGTTCGAGCAGCCGGACCGACTTCGCGAGTTCGGCTGTGCAGCGCGCGGTCAGTTCAGGCGCGTCCTGGAGTTGCCGGCTGATCGCGTCCCGGAACGCCGGGTCGTCGGCTTGCTGTTCGCACAGCACTGTCACGTAGGTGACGAACGATTCCCACGGGTCGTCGACCGCCTCCGCCCGGCGCATCGCCTCGTCCATTCGCTCGGCGACCAGTTCGGGCATCACCGCGTCGATCAGCGCTTCCCGTCCGCCGAAGCGGTTGTAGAGAGTCCCGGCGCTGACGCCCGCCCGCTGCGCGATCTCCTCCAGCGGCACCGTCAAACCCTTCTCCCGGAAGGCTTCCGCCGCCGCGGTGAGAAGCCGTTCCTGGTTGCGGCGGGCGTCTCGGCGCAGCGTGGGCTTCCCCTCCGTTTTCACCAGGTCATCGTAGGTCCGGGCGAGAAAGTTGACAACGGTCTCAACTTGGCGCCAAAGTTGAGACCGTCATCAACTTATGGAGGTTCCGTGTCGAAAACCCTGGTCTTGCTCGGTGCGGGCACCGGCCTTGGGCCCGCGGTCGCCCGGCGCTTCGGCCGCGAGGGATTCCGGATCGCGCTCGTCGCGCGCAACCGTGAACGGCTCGCTGCGTTGGCTGATCAACTGGCCGCGGAGGGCGTCGAGGCCGCGGCGTTTCCCGCGGACCTCGCGCGTCCGGTGGAGATTCCGGCGCTGGTCGACGCGATCCGGAGCCGCTTCGCGCGGATCGACGTCGTGTCGTACGCGCCCTTGGACCTGAACGGGTTCACGCCCGCCGCCGAGCTGACGCCCGCGACCGCGCAGCGGCTCCTCGACCTGTATTTCCTCACTCCGATCGCCTTGGTTCAGGCCGTTTTGGGCGAGCTGCGCGACCGCGGTGAGGGCAGCATTTTGATCAGCCAGAGCGTCTCGGCCACCCGGCCCGCGCCCGTCCTCAGCGGCATCGGTCCGGCGATGGCCGCGACCCGTAACTACATCCAGAGTCTGGCGGCCGAAATCTCCTCCGACGGTGTGCACGCGGCGACGCTTCAGATCGGAGCCATGATCCGGGGAAGCGCCGTCGACGCCGCACTGCGATCCGGGGTTGTCGAGCCCAATTCCGAGTTTCCGGAGATCGATCCCGCCGACATCGCGGAGACGCTGTGGGAGATGCACGTCAAGCGCGACACCTCCGATCTCCAGCTCCCGTAAGGGAATTACTCGGCCAGATGTCCTTCCGGGGCCTCGGATTTCGGGATCGGCTGCCCGACGCCGGTGGTCAGCAGCGCGTACAGGCTCGTGTTGACGCAGCTCGTCCAGCCTCGGGAGCAATCGGTGAAGCAGGCGCTCTCCGGAGTGAGGCCGTGATGGGTGAAGCGCAGCGTCGTACCGGCCGGGCCCGGCGTGAGGTCGAAGGTCATCCGGGTGTCGGTCCACTCGTCGTGCTGGTCGATGAAGGCGATGTACGCGTCTTCGACGTGCCAGGCGATCCGGCGGCCGGGCGTGAGTTCGGTGACCCGGATCCGGCTCGTCGGGATGCTCTTGTCGATGAACGAGAACTCGTCGCCGACCGCGGTCGCGGTGCCGGTGATCGACTCGCTGAACCAGGCTCGGACGTCGGTGACCGCGGCGAAGACTTCCTCGGGGGTGCGGTCGACGGTCAGTTCGGTGGTGAAGGAGTTCATCGGGCTTCCTTTCGCGAGGTAATGCAACTGAACGGTTGCGACACTATGGCAACCGAATGGTTGCGTCAATGGGGTGTGGTTGCCTAGGCTCGGCCCGGAAGGAGCACGGCATGGGGTTTCCCGACCGCATCGAGCGGACGGTCGAGCTGGCGCAGCCGCCTGCGACGGTCTGGACGGCGCTGACCACGGGCGACGGCCTGCGCGCCTGGTTCGGCGACGAGGCCGAGATCGACCTGCGTCCGGGCGGTCTCGGCCGGGTTGCGTGGATCGGCGAGCGCAGTGCCGAGATCCGGGTCGAGCGCGTTGAAGAACCCGCGGTGTTCGGCTTCACCTGGCAGGTCGACGGGATGCCGGAGGACGACCCGCGGCGCACGTATGTCGAGTTCACCCTGCAGGCGCGCGACGGCGGAACCCAGCTCACCGTGGTCGAATCCGGGTTCGCGCAGCTGCCGGACAGCCAGTACCCGGCCACCTATCGGTCGCACCTCGACGGCTGGGCGCGCGAACTCGACGAGCTGGCGGCCAGTCTCGATGCCGGCTGATTCCGAAGCGGTCGCCGAGCAGGTTTTCGCCGCGCTCGCCGATCCGACCCGCCGCTCGATCCTCGCCGAGCTGGCCGCACGCGGGCCGGCGACGGCGACGGATCTCGCGGCCCGGCTTCCGATCACGCGGCAGGCGATCGCCAAGCACCTCGGCCTGCTGTCCGACGCCGGGCTGGTCGCCGCGGAACCCGGCGAGCGCCGCCGCGTGCGGTACCGGCTCGATTCCGCGCCGATGCGGGTCGCGCAGCAGTTCCTCGCCGCGCTCGCCCGGGACTGGGACGGTCCGCTCGCCGCGCTGCGGGCTCATCTCGACGGCGAAGAATGACCCGCGATTTCACTCATCTGAGGGACAGAGTCGGCCGACTGGCCAAGCAGTGAGGGCCGGAAGAACGAGGGCAGGGCGGACCAGTCTCGGTTGACTGGAAGCCATGAACAGCGTGCGGAACAAGGCGGTACTGGCCGCGACCGGAATCGCGGCTTTGGCCACGGTCGCGTCGTGCGGCCTCGGCTCCTCGATCGAGGAGAAGTCGAACGGCCACGTGAAGGCGGTCTCCTACGACACCGGAAAACAGGGCAAGGCCAACCCGGACGCCCGGCTTCCGTCGTGGGTGCCCGACGACGCGAAGTCGGTCACCGAGCTGATCCGCACCACCGGTTCGGAACGGATCCTGCGCTACCAACCAGGTCCGTCCAATCTTCCCGCAATCTGCAAGCCAGGGAAGGCCGAAGCGAAATCCCCGACGCTGAACGCGGATTGGTGGCCTGCGGGCGAGCACAAGCGGATGGACAAGGACTGCGGCGGCTGGCACGTCGCGGTCGAGAGCGACGGCGTGTACGGGTATCAGGCCGAAACAGTGGCCAACGCGGACAAATAACAGTGGCCGCCCCGGAAAACCGGGGCGGCCACTGTCTGTCCTCTGTGGTCAGTTGGCGGGCGGGGTCAGCTTCAGCACCGTCGCGGTGGCTTGCCCGCGCGGGGTGCGGTAGCTGATTTCCTCGCCTGCCTTGGCCTTCGACAGCGCGATGCCGAGCGGGCTGTCCGAGGTGATCGCGTCCGCGTCCTCGCCGGGAAGGGTCACCACGGTGAACTCTTCCTCGTCACCGTCGGAAAAACGCAGCGAAACGCGCGTGCCGTCCGGAAGCAGCGAGCTGTCGTACGCGCCGTGCTCCAGTTTCGCGGTGACGTCGGCGATCTGCCGGTCCAGTCGCGCCGCTGCCTCGGCGCGGTCGATCACGTCCGCCTGGTCGGCGGCGTCCCCCGTGCGTTCCTGCTCGCCCGGCTGCGGCGCTAGCGCCTCCCGTTGCGCACGCAGGTCCGCGATTTCCTTTTCCAGCTGACGGCGCGCCGCCTCGCTGAGCCCCTTGTCCCCTGAGATCACCATGCCGGGCATTGTCCGCTGCGCGGACCGGGGTGGCCAATCCGGTTTTTCACCCGCCGGAAGACGTTGGGACGACTGGCCTAGGATTCAGGGCTGCCGTCCTGACAAACGTAACGAGGATCACCGTGAGCGCCGTGCCAGCCCGCAACCCCACGCTGTCGCCCAACCAATTGCAGAAGCAGGAACAGATCGTCGAAGCGGCTCGCAAGGTCCTCGCCCGCGAAGGACTCGGCGGCTGCACGGTACGCGCGATCGCGGAGGCCGGACCGCTCACCAAGAGCGCGATCCACTACTACTTCGCCGACATCGACGTGCTCATCGACCGGGCGATGGCCGCGCACATCAACGCTTTCGCGGCGAATCTGCGCACGGTCGCGGACAAGCACTCCGACCCGCGCAAACGGCTTTTCGCGGTGACCGAGGCCTACCTCGCCGAGTTCGCCGACCACCCGCGCGGCGCGTTCCTCTGGTTCGAGTACTGGATCGCCGCCGGCCGGGCGCAGCATCCGCAGGCGATCGACGCCATGCTCACCTCGATCACCGAGTTGCTCGTCGAACTCCTCGCCCCGCTCGACGTCGACGACCCGCGCGCCCGCGCCCGCTCTCTGCTGAGCTACCTGCTCGGCGCGGTGGTGCAGCAACGCGTCCGGCCGCGGTCGTCCGCGAGCCTGCGCGGCGACATCGAGGCGCTCTGCTTCGCCGGGTACCGCTGACGCCGCTTAGGCTCCCGGCATGCCTTTGTTCTCCTTGGACGGCGTCAGCCCGCAGGTTCACCCGGACGCCTGGATCGCCCCCACCGCCACCCTGATCGGCAACGTGACCGTCGAGAAGGACGCTTCGGTCTGGTACGGCGCGGTGATCCGCGCGGACTTCGGCCCGATCATCATCCGCGAGGGTGCGAACATCCAGGACAACTCGGTGATCCACTCCGGACCCGAGACGACCGAGGTCGGCCGCAACGTCACCGTCGGGCACCAGTGCCTCGTGCACGACTGCACAGTCGGCGAACAGGCCTTGATCGGCAACGGTTCCACGGTCCTCGACCGCGCGGTGATCGGACCGCGCGCGTTCGTCGCCGCGGGGTCGACGGTCACGCCGGGCACCGAGGTCCCGGCGGAGATGATCGCGATGGGCAGCCCGGCGAAGAAGTTCGTGGAACTCACCGATTCCGCGCGGGTGTGGGTCGAGCACAACGCGGCGGTCTACCAGGAACTCGCGCGGCGGCACCGAGGCGGTCTCGAGCAGGTCTGAGCCCGTTCCCGCGGACCGGACGCGGGCTGGCGCGGTGCACTAAACTTCGTCCCGCAGCAGCGACTGGCGCCATTCAAGAGGTGGAGCACCACCGGGGAGCGACGACGAGGCCGGCACCGCGCGCCTGGGTGAGGGCCACTGCAGAGCCGGAGTACGCCATGACACACCAGCCCGCCTTGTCCGCACTGTCCTCGGCGGATCCGCAGATCGCCGGTCTCGTCGAGGACGAGGCGAAACGCCAGCACGACAAGATCCGCCTGATCGCGTCCGAGAACTACGTTTCGCAGGCGGTGCTCGAAGCCACCGGCAGCGTGCTCACCAACAAGTACTCCGAGGGCTACGCGGGCAAGCGCTACTACGAGGGCCAGCAGTTCATCGACCAGGTCGAGCAGGTGGCGATCGAGCGCGCGAAGGCCGTCTTCGGGGTCGACCACGCGAACGTCCAGCCGTACTCCGGCTCCCCGGCCAACCTCGCGGTGTACCTGGCGTTCGCCAAGCCGGGCGACACCGTGCTCGGCATGGCGCTGCCCGACGGTGGCCACCTCACGCACGGCTGGAGCGTGTCCGCCACCGGCAAGTGGTTCACGCCGGTCCGCTACGGCGTCCGCAAGGAAACCGGCCGCGTCGACCTCGACCAGGTCCGCGACCTTGCCCGCCAGCACCGGCCGAAGCTGATCTTCGCGGGCGGCACGGCAATCCCGCGCACCATCGACTTCCCGGCGTTCGCGGAGATCGCCCGCGAGGTCGACGCCGTGCTGGTCGCCGACATCGCGCACATCGCCGGCCTGATCGCGGGCGGCGCGCACCCGTCGCCGGTCGGCCACGCGCAGGTCATCACCACGACCACGCACAAGACGCTGCGCGGCCCGCGCGGCGCGATGATCCTTTCCGACGCCGACCACGCGAAGGCCGTCGACAAGGCGGTGTTCCCCGGCCTGCAGGGCGGTCCGCACAACCACACGACGGCCGCCATCGCGGTCGCGCTGGGGGAGGCGCAGCAGCCGTCGTTCTCCGACTACGCGCACACGATCGTCGCGAACGCCAAGGCGCTGGCCGAAGCGCTGGTCGAGCGCGGCTACGACCTGGTTTCCGGCGGCACGGACAACCACCTGCTCCTGATCGACCTGACCAACAAGGCGGTGCCCGGCAAGCCCGCCGCGCAGGCGCTGGACCGCGCGGGCATCGAGCTGAACTACAACACTGTGCCGTTCGACCCGCGCAAGCCGTTCGACCCGTCCGGCATCCGGCTGGGCACGTCGGCGATCACCACGCGCGGGCTCAAGCCCGAGCACCAGGTGCAGGTCGCGGACTGGATCGACCGGACGGTGACCGCCGCGGCGGCGCAGCAGGACGGCGCGCTGGACGCGATCGCGGCGGAGATCCGCGAGTTCCTGCAGCCGTTCCCGATTCCGGGCTACGCCGAGTGACGTCGTGAGCGGCGATCGCGGTGAGAACCGTGATCGCCACTCACGAGCTTTTCAGCTGGGTGTTGAGGCGGGCGGCTTGGCGCGTCAGGTGCTCGCTCTCGGCGAGGTTCGGTGCCTTCCCCGCCGCTTCGCTGTACAGCCGGGCGGCCGTGACCAGGTCGCCGTCGCGTTCGTGCAGGTAGGCGGCTACCGCAGCGTGCCGGGGCAGTTTGTCGTCCAGTTCCGACAACGCTTTCAACCCGGCGCGAGGTCCGTCCGCCTCGCCGACCGCGACCGCCCGGTTCAGCCGGACGATCGGGCTGTCCGTCAGCGCGAGAAGCTCGTCGTACCACTCGACGATCTGCACCCAGTCGGTTTCCTCCGCCGCGAGAGCATCGGCGTGGAGCGCGGCGATGGCGGCTTGGGCCTGGTACTCGCCGAGTTGGTCGCGGGCCAGCGCCGCCTGCAGGATGTCGACGCCCTCCGCGATCAGCCGGGTGTCCCAAGCACTGCGGTCCTGTTCGGCGAGCGGAACGAGGCTGCCTTCCGGCGTCGTCCGCGCGGCCCGGCGCGCGTGGTGCAGCAGCATCAACGCGAGCAGACCGGCCACTTCCGGATGATCGAAACCGGCCGCGAGCTGCCGGGTCAGCCGGATGGCTTCGGCGGCGAGGTCGAGTTCTCCGGAGTAGCCCTCGTTGAACACCAGATACAGCACGCGCAGCACGGTCGCGACGTCTCCGGGCGCGTCGAACCGCACGTCGGACACCGTCTTCTTGGCCCGGCTGATCCGTTGCGCCATAGTCGCTTCCGGCACCAGATACGCCTGCGCGATCTGCTTCGTGGTCAACCCGCCGACCGCGCGCAAGGTGAGCGCGACGGCCGACGACGGCGTCAAAGACGGGTGTGCACAAAGGAAATACAGCTGCAGAGAATCGTCCACTGCGGACGCCGGACCGGGCTGCGGCTCGGCGTCGATCGCCACTTCCCGGCCCCGCCGCGAAGATTCCGATCGCGTGGCGTCGAGGAACCGGCGCCACGCCGCCGCGACGAGCCACGCCTTCGGGTCGCGCGGCGGATCTTCCCGCCACGCGTCCAGCGCGCGGATCAACGCTTCCTGCACGGCATCCTCGGCCGACGCGAAGTCCGCTCCGCGCCGGACGAGGATGCCGATCACCGCGGGCACGAGTTCCCGCAGCAACTCCTCGTTCATTCGGTCACCGAGGGCGTGACGCCGTAGAACGGACGCAGTTCGAGCCATTCGTGGATCGGCTTGCCGTCCGCGCCGGGAGCCGCGGACAGTTCGCCGGCCAGTTCGATCGCGCGCTCGTAGCTGTCGACGTCGATGATCATCCAGCCCGCGATGACGTCTTTGGTCTCGGCGAACGGGCCGTCGGTGACCGGCGGGCGGCCCTCGCCGTCGAAGCGGACCCAGGTTCCTTCCGGCGACAGCGCCTGCTCGCTGACAAACTCGCCGGTCTCCACGAGCCGGTCCGCGAAGTCGCGCATGTACTGGATGTGGGCGGTGACCTCCTCGGGCGTCCACTGGTCCATGGGGACGTTGTTCACCGAAGCCGGCGCGCCGCGGTAGTGCTTGAGCAGCAGGTACTTGGCCATTGTGGTTCTCCTCCGTGCTGGTGGCGGCTCCTTGCCGTCACGTTCGCGCCAGGGACGGAGCCGGTCGCTCGTTCTCGACATCGCCCGGCGAGAGATTAGCGTCACACGATATTTGGTTGATGAATGCAAGCTTTTCGGGAACAGTTGTGACGAGCAAGTAGTTGAGGGATACAAGCAAGTACCCCGGCACTGAGGGAGACCACCATGAGCGACACCGCCACTGCGGAAGGGGGCGCCACCACGAACGGACGGCTTTCACACCGGCAGATCCTCACGGTTCTGTCCGGACTGATGCTCGGCATGTTCCTGGCGGCCCTCGACCAGACCATCGTGTCCTCGGCGATGAAGACCATCGCCGACGAACTGCACGGACAGAGCCTGCAGGCCTGGGCCACCACCGCCTACCTGATCACCGCGACGCTTTCCACGCCGCTGTACGGCAAGCTGTCCGACCTCTTCGGCCGCAAGCCGATGTACCTGACCGCGATCTCGCTGTTCCTCGCCGGTTCGCTGGCGAGCGCGATGGCCGGATCGATGTACGAACTGGCCGCGTTCCGCGCGTTCCAGGGCCTCGGCGCCGGCGGTCTGATGTCGCTCGCGCTGGCGATCATCACCGACATCACGTCGCCGCGGGAACGCAGCCGCTACCAGGGCTACTTCATGGCCGTCTTCGGCGTCTCGAGCGTCGCTGGCCCGGTCGTCGGCGGGTTCTTCGCCGGACTCGACTCGTTCGCCGGCCTCACCGGCTGGCGCTGGGTGTTCATGGTGAACGTCCCGATCGCGCTCGCCGCGCTGGTCGTCGTGAGCAAGGTGCTGAACCTCCCGCACACCCGGGTTGACCAGAAGGTCGACTTCCTCGGCGCCGGCGCGCTGACGCTGGGCCTCGTGCCGCTGCTGCTCGTCGCCGAGCAGGGCCGCGAATGGGGCTGGGGATCGCCCGCGTCGCTGGCGATGTACCTGGTCGGCGCGCTCGGCGTGGTGCTGTTCATCCTGCAGGAACGCCGGATGGGCGACGCCGCCCTGCTGCCGCTGCGGCTGTTCCGCAACGGGGTGTTCCGGGTGTCGACGCTGGTCACGGTGATCCAAGGGATCGGGATGTTCGGCGCGATGATGTCGCTGCCGCTGTACCTGCAGATCGTGAAGGGCGCGACGCCGACCCAGGCCGGGCTGCAGATGCTGCCGCTCACCCTCGGGATCATGGTCGCGAGCCTCGGCAGCGGGCGGATCATCGCCCGCACCGGCCGGTACAAGGGCTTCGCGGTCGCCGGACTCGGCCTGATGGCCGCGGCGGTGTACTCGTTCTCGATGATCGGCGTGGACACCGCGCTCGGCGTGGTCATGGCCATCGCGTTCGTGCTCGGACTGGGCCTCGGCTCGACGATGCAGACGCTGACCCTGGCCGCCACGAACGACGTCTCGCCCCGCGACATCGGCGTCGCGACCTCGTCGGTCACGTTCTTCCGGCAGATCGGCGGCACGGCGGGCACCGCGGTGTTCCTGTCGATCCTGTTCAGCACGGTCGGCGACCGGATCGCGGCGGCGGTGCGCTCGGCGATGGCCTCCCCGGCCTACACCGCGGCGCTGGCGCAGCACCCGGAGTTCGCCCGGCAGCTGGCCGGCGGCGGCCTCGACGTGAACGACACCTCGTTCCTGTCGAAGCTCGACCCGGTGCTCGCCCGGCCGATCCTGGAAGGGTTCTCCAGCTCGATGAGCACGGTGTTCCTGATCGGCGGCGCGGTGCTGACCGTCGGGTTCGCGCTGGTCTGGCTGCTGCGGGAGAAGCCGCTCTCGGACAAGTCGGCGATGGAGCAGCGCGCCGAGCAGGAAGCGGGCGAACTCGCCCTCGCGGGCTGAGCGGGAAGTAAAAAAGGGCCGTCCACCAGGCAGGTGGACGGCCCTTTTTTACGTGGCTCAGTGGTGCTCTTCGCCGTTGATCTCTTCCTTGGCGAGACGGTCCTTCTCGCGCTCGTACGAGCGGGCGATCTCGGACTCGGCCTCGGCGCGGCTCACCCAGGACGAACCCTCGACGCTCTTGCCCGGCTCGAGGTCCTTGTAGACCTCGAAGAAGTGCTGGATCTCGAGCTTGTGGAACTCGTTCAGGTGGTGGATGTCGCGCAGGTGCTCGAGGCGCGGGTCGTTCGTCGGGACGGCGAGGACCTTGTCGTCCGGGCCCTTCTCGTCGGTCATCCGGAACATGCCGATCGCGCGGCAGCGGATCAGGCAGCCGGGGAACGTCGGCTCCTGGACCAGCACGAGCACGTCCAGCGGGTCGCCGTCCTGGCCGAGCGTGTCGTCGATGAAGCCGTAGTCGGCCGGGTACTGGGTCGCGGTGAACAGGGTCCGGTCGAGCTTGATGCGACCGGTCTTGTGGTCGACCTCGTACTTGTTGCGCTCCCCCTTGGGGATTTCGATCGTGACGTCGAATTCCACGGCCGTCCTCGCTGCTTCTTGACTCTCGGTGTCCCACGCGCTCGTGGGCGGCAACCTAATGACCTCGTTGACGTCACTAGTGTGGACTACGCCCCGTCGGCGGGTCGCGCCGATGTCGGCCAGACGGCATGTGACCTTGGCCCCTCCGGGGGCGGGTGAGAAGGAGTGGTGGGTGCCGGAAAACGACCAGCCGAGGTGGCCCACGGGCGACGAGGACACCTCGTCCCAGGCGGACCGGGCGACCTCCCGCCTCCCCCTGCCCAAGCGCGACGCGGGAGCCACCGCGCAGCTTTCCGTGCCGAACGTCACACCGGGAGACGGGCCGGGATCGTGGTTCCGGCCGAACGTCCCGCCCGAGGAGGTGCCCGGCCTCAACGCGCCCTCGGACGCTCCCGTCGCGCCGCCGGAACCGCCCCGGTCGAACCTCGCGGACCGGATGAGCGGCACGTCGGTGCCCACGCCGTCCGGTCGCGCTGAGGAGCCGAAACCGCAGGCCCCGTGGGTGCCGGTGGAGGGGCCGACCCGGTTCGTGGCCGGGGTGCCGCGACCGGGGGACAACGCTGGTCGTCCAGATGCTGAGGCGACCGTGCAGTCGTCGACGGTCGAATCCGCGGAGGGGGCGGCGGAGAAGACCTTCCAGGTTTCGCAGCAGCAGCGGAAGCCGTCCGCGGAGGGGGCTGCGGAGCAAACGGTCCGTGCGCAGCCGAATACCTCGCCCGGTCAGCAGCAGGATTCTTCGCCCGCGTGGCAGGCCGCGCGGAAGCCGGGGAACTCGCTGTTCGAGCCCGCTGGGCCTGGTTCTTCGGGCGACGGGCAGGGGTGGAATCCGTTCCAGTCCGGCCAGCCTGGTCAGTCCGATCAGCCTGCTTCCGGCGAGCCCGCGGGCAAGCCGGGGCAGTTCGCCGCGTTCCGGGACGAAACGCCGGGAACGGGCGACAACAGCCAGGGCTGGGCGGCGTTCCGGCCGATCGTCGCGCGGGACGAGCAGGGGGAGGAACCGCCCAAGGAGGGCTGGGGCGCCTTCCGCAACGACTCCGGCTCCGGCGAATCCGGCACCGCTGGTCAGGCTCAGTCCAGTCGGGGCGACATCGCTGCTCAGCAGGGTCGCGGCGGGGACGACCGGACTGGTTACCGGGGTGAAGCCGGTGGCTCCGGCCAGTCGCAGTCCGGCCGAACCGGCGAGGAATCGCAAGCGAACCGGACCGGCTTCCGTGGCGACTCCGGCCCGGTCCCGGGATCCGCCGCCGCCCGGCTCAACCCGGGCCAGTCCGGCCGAGCCGAATCCCAGGAAAGCTGGGCCAACCAGGGCCAGCCTGGCCGTGCCGGGAACGAGTCGCGGGAAAACTGGGCTGCCGACCAGGGGCAGCCCGGCCGTGCCGGGAACGAGTCGCGGGAAAACTGGGCCGCCAGCTCCAACCAGGCGCAGCCCAGCCGTGCCGGGGACGGGTCACAGGCCAACCGCAACGAATCCGGCTCCGAACCGTGGTCGCAGCAGATCGAAATCCCGGTCCGTCCCGGGCTGCCCGAACCGCAGCCCGGAACCGTCCCGCCCGCGGGCGCGGGGCACGTGCGGCCGATGCGGATCGATCCGGCCGGTGGGCAGTTCCCGGCTGAGGCGACCGTCGGGATCCCGCGGCCGCCCGAGGGCTTCGCGAACCAGGGGCCGTCCGAGGCGACCGTCGGCATTCCCGCGCAGGCCGAAGGCTTCGCGGAACGCCCAGGTCCGGAGCAGATTCAGCCGCGCGCCGCCGCGGAACCCCCGGAGCCTCCCGCCGGGGCCGGGCCGATCCCGCCGCAGGACGACGCGCCGCGTCCCGAGGGGAAGAAGCCGCGCCGGAAGGTGCTGATCCTGGCGCTCGTCGTGCTGCTTCTGCTGGCCGCCGCGGGTGGCGCGTCGGCCGTGCCCGCCGTGTCCAACCGGCTCGGGTTGCCGTGGGCGCCGAACGCGCCGAAGGGCAGCGAACCGGACCCGTCCGACGCCAGCCTCGCGCTGCACGGCCCGGACACCTCGGCGCAGGGACCGTCCGCGAACGGCGTCGCCTCGAAGCTGTCCGGTCCCGCCGGTGCGGCGGCGCTTTCCCAGCTCAGCGGCAGTGTGATCGATCCGGCCAACGGCACGGTGCTGTGGGACCACGCGTCGAACACGCCGCTGACCCCGGCGTCGACCACGAAGATCCTCACCGTCTCCGCGGCGCTGCTCGCGATGGAGCCGACGAAGCGGATCTCCACCAAGATCGTCCAGGGCGCGCAGCCGGGCACGGTCGTCATCGTCGGCGGCGGCGACCCGTCGCTCACCGCGCTGCCGGTCGGCACCGATTCGCCGCTCTACCCGGGCGCGGCGCACGTCGACGACCTCGTCAACCAGGTCAAGAAGGCCGGCGGCAACGTCACGAAGGTCCAGCTCGACGCGAGCGCCTTCAGCGGCCCGAACACCGCGCCGGGCTGGGAGCCGGGCGACGCGCCGTCGCTGTACGGCGCTCCGATCGTCCCGGCCATGACCGACGGCGGACGCGGCAACCCGAAGGTCGACGAGACCATGCGCTCGGGCAACCCGGGGACCGCGCTCACCCAGCTCGTCGCGGACAAGCTCGGCGCGAGCCCGGCCGGTGCCGCCAAGGCTCCGGACGGTGCGAAGGTGCTCGGCGAAGTCCAGTCGGCTCCGCTGCCGGACCTCGCGTACGCGCTGCTGCAGATCTCCGACAACGTGCTCGCCGACTCGCTCGGCCGCCAGGTCGCGATGGCCACCGGCGGGGAAGCGTCGTTCGCCGGTGCCGCCGCCGCGGTGAAGAAGGTGTTGGCGGACCACGGTTTCGACGTCAACGGCCTTCAGCTGTTCGACACGAGCGGACTGTCCAATCAGAACAAGGTGCCGGCCAGGCTGCTGGCGCAGGTGCTGGCCGCGGCGGCCGGTCCGGACGGCAAGGACCCGAATACGCCGAAGCTGCGTCCGCTGCTGGCCGGTCTTCCGGTCGCGGGCAGCCCGGAAGGCACGCTGCACGGCCGGTATCACTCGGACCAGACCCAAGGGGGCAGGGGCTGGGTGCGGGCCAAGACCGGCACGCTCACCGGCGTCAACACCCTGGCGGGGTATGTGCTCGACAGCGACAACCGCGTGCTCGCCTTCGCGTTCATGTCCAACGGCTCGGAGAAGAACTCGGGACAGGCGGCGCTCGACGTGCTGGCGACGGCGTTGCGGGGCTGCGGCTGCAAGTAGCCGGCACTGAGCCGACTCGCTGAACCCGCTCGGCTGAGCTGCCCACAATTCCGGGCCGGAAGGTAGCGTCGGAGGGGTGAGCCAGGAAACCGAGACCCGACGGCGGCCCATGGTCGACTGGGACCGGGCAGCCGCCACCGGCGCGCTGCTGGTGCGCGGCGGCCCGCAGGTCGCGCGCGGCGAGGCCGACCGCGCGGTGGTCGACCTGCGGGAGCTGACCGCCGAGGCGGAGGGGCACGTCCGCGAACTGACCGGCCTCGGCCTCGACCTGCCGCTGCTGCCCGGCACCGTGGTGGACCGGCCCGGCTGGGTCCGGTCCGCGGCGTCCGGTCTCGGCGTGCTCACCGGGCGCGCGCTGCCCGCGGCGCAAGGCGGTCCGCTCGGGCCGATCCTGGCGTCCGGCGCCGGCGTGCAGACCGGGTTGCTGCTCGCGTTCCTGGCGTCTCGCGTGCTCGGCCAGTACGACCCGTTCGGCGGCGAGGAGAACAAGGGCGAGCTGCTGCTCGTCGCGCCGAACGTGGTGGCCGCCGAACGCGCGCTGAAGGTGCCCGCGCGCGATTTCCGGCTGTGGGTCTGCCTGCACGAGTGCACGCACCGGCTGCAGTTCACCGCGGTGCCGTGGCTGCGCGACTACTTCGCCGACGAGGTCGAACGGCTCGTGTCCGGGCTCGCGGAGAGTTCCACCGACGGCCTGGCCGAACTGGTCGGCAGGCTGCCCGACGCGCTGCGCAACCGCGGCAAGGGCGGCGGCATCGCGGAGTTGCTGCAGTCGCCGAAGGAGCGTTCGGTTTTCGACCGGCTGCTGGCGTTGTCCACGCTGCTGGAAGGCCACGCGGACTACGTGATGGACGCGGTCGGTCCGCAGGTCGTGCCCAGCGTCGAACAGATCCGGGCGCGGTTCACCGCGCGTCGCCAGGGCGGCGGGCTTTTCGACCGGTTGCTGCGGGCGGTCCTCGGTCTCGACGCGAAGATCCGCCAGTACGAGGAAGGCGCGAAGTTCACGCGGCACGTGGTCGACGCGGTCGGGATGGACGGGTTCAACAAGGTTTGGCGCTCGCCGAACACGTTGCCGACCCGCGCCGAGATCGCCGACCCCGCGGCCTGGGTGCGGCGACTGCACGGGTGAGTGCGCTCGCCGCGGTCCGGACAGCGGTTCGCGATTTCCTCGCGACGGTCGCTGTTCCCGGCGAAGTGTGCGTCGCGGTGTCGGGCGGCGCGGACTCCCTAGCGCTCGCTGAAGCGACGGCGTACGTCCTTCGACATCGAGACGTCCGTACGCGGGCTCTCGTCGTCGACCATGGCCTTCAGGCCGATTCAGCCGTCGTAGCCGCCGAAGCGGCGACAGTCGTGAAGGGCGTCGGCATCGACGTCGTCGAGGTGCACGCTGTGCACGTCGTAGGCAAAGGCGGTCCCGAAGCAGCCGCGCGCGCTGCGAGGTACCACGCGCTTCGCGAAGCGTTGCCAAACGGTGAAGGGCTCGTACTGCTCGGTCACACTCAAGACGACCAAGCCGAGACGGTGCTGCTCGGTCTAGGCCGTGGTTCCGGACCGCGGTCGCTGGCCGGAATGCGTCGGCATGATCCGCCGTGGGGCCGTCCACTGCTCGGCATCACTCGCGCGCAAACCGTTGCGGCGTGTGCAGAACTCGGCCTAGAGCCGTGGCAAGACCCGCACAACGCCGATCCACGCTTCACCCGCGTACGGCTGCGTACGGAAGCACTGCCGCTCCTAGAGGACGTGCTGTCAGGTGGAGTCGCTCCAGCTTTAGCCCGTACGGCCGCACAGCTGCGCGAAGACACCGAGGCGTTGGACACACTCGCCGCGCGCGTGCACGAGCGCGCGGCCCGCGAAGACGACCTCGACGTAGCCGTGCTCGCGGCCGAGCCCGCTGCGCTGCGCAGACGGGTTCTCCGCAGGTGGCTGCTGGACTCCGGGGTCCGCGAGCTGACCGACGCGCACCTCCGGTCGGTCGACGCGCTCGTGGCCCGCTGGCGGGGGCAGGGCGGGGTCTGGCTGCCGGGCAACTTGGAGGCTCGACGGCGGCGTGGCAGGCTTTCGCTTGCCGGACCCGAACCCACCCACCGAGGGGAATGACCCGTGTACGAGGGCGAGATCGCCTCCGTGCTCATCACCGAGCAGCAGATCAAAGACAAGATCGCGGAGCTGGCGGCGAAGATCGCCGCGGACCACCCGGAAAACGGCCAGGGCGACCTCCTCCTGGTCGGCGTCCTCAAGGGCGCCGTCATGTTCATGACCGACTTCGCGCGGGCGCTTCCGGTGCCGACGCAGCTGGAGTTCATGGCCGTGTCGTCCTACGGGTCGTCGACCTCGTCGTCGGGGGTGGTGCGGATCTTGAAGGACCTCGACCGCGACATCGCCGGCCGCGACGTCCTGATCGTCGAGGACATCGTCGACTCCGGGCTCACCCTGTCCTGGCTGCTGAAGAACCTGGCGAGCCGGAACCCGGCCTCGCTCGAGGTCGTCTCGCTGCTGCGCAAGCCGGAAGCCGTGAAGGTCGAGGTGCCGGTCAAATACATCGGCTTCGACATCCCCAACGAGTTCGTCGTCGGCTACGGCCTCGACTACGCCGAGCGCTACCGCGACCTGCCCTACATCGGCACGCTCGATCCGCACGTCTACACGTCCGGTTAGTCCGGTTCGCGGTAATCCTTTCAGGTACGGAACCCGGAAGCCCGAAATCGCGTCATAGGGCTCGACCAGGTGCGTTAACCTATGCGAAGACCTATTGCCATGCGGACGAGTGACACCAGCCGACGGGCTGGTCCTCGCGCGGGGGAACGGAGAGAGGGCAGATGGGCAACAACAGCTCGGCGGATGCCGCGGCGTTCAAGAACGCCGCTGTCAACGGCCAGGTCGGCATCGACCCGGACGCCGCGCAGACCGTGCTGAAGAAGATCCGGACCGGGCGGGACGCGATCGAAGCCCTCCTGAACAGCGCGGGCACGCTCGCGCAGCCGCCGAAGCTCGGCGCGAACCCGGTCGGCAAGGCGATGGCGACCAAGTTCGTGCAGCGCGCCGACGGCGGCGGCGACTCCTACTCGTCCGCGCTGCAGAACCTGCTCGGCCAGTACCAGGCGGCGGAGGAAGGCATCGTCGCGGCGATGGCCCGCTACCACGAGATCGACCAGTCCGCCGGCGACCCGTTCCGCAACAAGGCCTGACGTCCTAGGGGGATCACGCAGTCATGGCACCGAACACCAACACCTCGGGCCCGGACGGCTCGGGCTACAACACCTCCGGCTACGGCACCTCGTCCTCGGCTCCCGCGCCCGGCTCCGTCGTCGCGATGGGCCCGAACTCGGCGACCAACGACATCGTGTCGTCCGCGCGCAGCAGCTCCGGCGGCTTCGAGATCGGCGGCGACCGCGCCATCGGCAACCCGCCGAACTGGCAGTCGCAGGAAAGCCACCAGCTCTACGTCGGCGCGACCACCGACAACGACCCGGGCACCGCCGAGTCCGCCGGGCAGCACTGGACCAAGCACGGCACCGAGCTGAAGCAGGCGTCCGACGACCTGTACAACGCGATCACCGAACTGGGCCACGCCTGGGTCGGCCAGGGCGCGGCGGGTGCGCAGGGCGCGCTCGTGGCGATCGCCAACTCGGGCACGCAGGCCTCTGACGCCGCGCACACGATGGCCGACAAGCTCGCCCGGCAGGCTGCCGCGGCCGCCGAGGTCAAGAAGATGCCGGCCCCGCGCGACTACGACCCGAAGCAGGCCATGACGGCCGCGCTCGCGGGCGGCCCGGCCGCGCTGGCCGCGGACCAGAAGGCGCAGGCGGACGCCGCGAACGACGTCAAGGCGCAGCAGGTCGCGTTCTTCAACGCCTACACCCAGGCGATGACCGAGGTCGACGGCTCGACCCCGAGCTTCGGCCCGGACTCGCTCGGCATGAAGCCGACCGCGAACCACTTCAACGGCAACTCGTTCACCAACGTCAACAACATCGGCCACACGGACGGTCCGGGCGCGCTCGGCTCCCCGGGCAGCTTCGGCACGGTCGGCGCGCACGGCGCGGTCGGCGGTGCGGGTGTCGCCGGGCACGGCGCTCCGGCGCACGTCTCGGCCGACTCGGGCAAGTACGGCACCTCCGGTCTCGAGGGCGGCGCGCTCGCCGGCGGCACCGGCGTGGGCACGGGCGTTGGCGCCGGTTCCGGCGTCGGCGCGGCCCCAGCCCCGGCCGCTCCCGCGAGCACGGGCGGCAGCGGCCTCGGTTCCGCGCTCGGCCTCGGCGCCATCGGCGCGGGCGCCGGTCTCGCCGGCGGCAAGCTCGGCGAGGGCAACCGCAGCGGTTCGCGCAAGGAGGAGGAAGGCAAGACCTCCGCGGCGTCCGAGCACCAGAGCGGGCAGAGCGCCGCGTCGGCGGCTCCGCAGCAGCAGGGCGTGGTCCCGGCGGGCGGCACCATCGGCCAGTCCCAGGGCGGCATGAGCCCGATGGGCGGCATGGGCGGTGCGGGCGCGCACGGCGGCGCGGGCCAGGAGGACGAGGAGCACACGCACGCCTCGTTCCTCATCGAGCCGGACCCGGACGACGCGTTCGGGGCCAACGAAGCCACCCCGCCGCCGGTCATCGGCGCGTGGTCGGACGACGACAACTGACGCAGTGCTCGCGGGCGCGTGACCGGACCGGTCACGCGCCCGCGAGCGTTCGCAAACACTCGGGGTAGGGGGTTGGTCGATGCCGAACGCGGAGCTGCTCGCGCCGATCGAGGTGGACTTCCTGTGGGAGTCGGCCGGGATGGGCGAGCTGCCGTATCCGCTGCGGATCCGTTCGCACGGCGCGACGATGGACGAGCGCTCGGCGCTGCGCACGCGCACGCTCGGCGCGCTCGCTGACCGGGGGCTCGCCGACGATCGCGGCAGGCCCGCCCCGCACGTCGAGGACTACTTCGGCATCCTCGCCTCGCCGGACGTCAGCCTCGACACCGTCCAGCTGCTCGACCCGAACGGCGAACCGCTGCTCGCGGTCGCGGGCAGCGCGAACGGCGACGGCCTGTTCGCCGTCCAGGACCAGCGCGGGCTGCACCTGCACCCGTGCGCGCCGGACGGACTGGCCACGGCGATCATTTCGCTTCTGCCGGGCGCTCCGCGCGGAACGGAAAAGTCGATCACCGTGCCGCTGGAGCAGCTGGTCGGCGCGTCCGGAGTGGACTTCATGCAGCGGCGCGGCAACCAGGTCGACGCCTCCGGCCGCGCGAGCGTCGACGAGGACCGCAAGGCTCTCGCCCGGCTGCACGCCCAGCAGCGCCTGCGCGGCGGCCAGA
This sequence comes from Amycolatopsis sp. NPDC003676, assembly GCF_053587275.1. Classification (NCBI taxonomy): domain Bacteria; kingdom Bacillati; phylum Actinomycetota; class Actinomycetes; order Pseudonocardiales; family Pseudonocardiaceae; genus Amycolatopsis; species Amycolatopsis sp. NPDC003676. The sequence goes on along the minus strand of NZ_JBSFNS010000075.1, from coordinate 15,723 downwards.
TCGGCGCGAACGCCCGCAACCGGCTCGGCGGGCGCAGCCGGTCGACGGTGCTGAGCTGGTTCGACACCGAAACCGGCCGGTACTTCACGCAGGCCAGCCAGGGCCACGACGGACGCGACTGGATCACCATCGCCCCCGCCGACCCGGCGACCTTGCGGCACCGGCTCGGCGAAATGCTCGCCGGGGTGGCCGACCAGGCCAGCGCGGGCGCGTTCTGACCCGCACCGCCTGACTCGCTTTGACTGACCCGCGCTGACCAGCCCCGGCTCCCGCTCGGCTGAAACCGCCCCAATGCGGCATTGGGTGCATCCGACGCAACCAACGCCACATTCGGTGCGCTGAACGCACCGAACGCCACATTCGGTGCGCGGGACGCACCGAACGCCGCTTTCGGTGCGCGGGATGCACCCAAAGCGGCATTGGGGCGCTTGAACACTGCCGATCCGGCGCTACGCTGGGCCGGGGAAATCGTTGACCGGAGGGTGAGCAGCACCGGATGCACCAAGAGTTCTTCTCGCCGCTGGCATTCGACTTCCTGTGGGAGTCGGCCGAGCTGGGCGAGCTGCCCTACCCGCTGCGCGTGCGCTCGCACGGCGCGACCGAGAACGAGCGCGTGTCGCTGCGGCACCGGGTCGACACCGAGCTGAAAGCCCGCGGCGTCCGCGATTCCCGCGGCAGGCTCGAGCCGGACGTCGAAGACTGGCTGACGCTGCTCGCGCGCGCCCCGCACTCCATCGACGCGCTGCACATCCCGCAGTTCGAGGCGCATCCGGTCGCGCTGCTCGCCGCGGGCGACGAGCGCACCGGCGTGGTCGCGATCCAGGACGCGGACGGCATCTGGCTGCGCGAGACTCAGCCGGACGCGCTGGTGTCCACGATCGTCGAACTGCTGCCTGGCGGCCCGCGCGGCAGTGAGGCGTCGGTCACGCTTCCGCTGGACGAGGCGTTGCACACCCAGCCGATCCGGGTGCCGGTGGCCGCGGGCGGCGGTCAGCCCGAGGAAAAGGGCGGACGGCGGGCGAAACGCCAGTCGCTCAGCGAGCGCGCCACTGTCGACCCGCGCGAGACGTACGGGCTCATCGCGGGCCAGCCGCGGCTGCGCGGCGGTCAGCTCGCAGCGAACAGCCGATCCCAGCTGGGACACCGGCAGCGGTCCCGGGTTCTCGGCTGGTTCGACACCTCCACCGGACGGTATTTGAGCTTGTCGAGGGCGGGTTCGGACGGCCGCGAATGGGTCACCGTGGCCCCGGCGGACCCGGCGACGCTGCGGAGCAGGCTGGGTGAAATGGTGGCTTCAGTGGCGGTCGACACCTGGTAGCCGGGTGACGTGTCGTCCCGGAACGGGAACCCTCGCGCGGGATTGGCCGTTGACCTGCGAGAGGCTCGCCAGGCTTCCCCGCCCGACCGGACGGTACCCTGGTGGGACGGGTGCCCTGCGGCGCCCGCGGGTTGTCAAGATCGCGATGGCGGGTATCACAAGAGCCGCCCAACCAGGGAGGGTCGAGGCCGCAAGGGCCGAGTCGTATGAACCGGAAGAGCGTGCTCAGGAACCCACTGCTGTGGATCGTCGCGGGGTTGCTGGCGTTGTTCGCCTACAACACGATCTTCGACAGCGATCGTGGCTACACCCAGGCTCCTATCTCCACGGCGATGCAGCAGGTCAAGGCCGGCCACGTCAAGGAAGCGAGCCTCGAGGACAAGGAGCAGCAGCTCAAACTGCTGCTCACGCAGCCGATCGACATCGACGGCCAGCAGGCCGACAAGGTCGTCGCGCAGTTCCCCGGCGGCGCGACCGACGACATCTACAAAGAGCTCCTCGGTGCGAACGTCGACAACCAGGCGAACCATCCGATCAAGTTCTCCACCAAGGTCACCCAGCAGAGCCTGCTGACCCAGATCCTGATCTTCGCGATCCCGCTGGCGCTGGTGCTCGGCCTGCTGATGTGGATGATGAACAACGCCCAGGGCGGCGGGAACCGCGTCCTGAACTTCGGCAAGTCGAAGGCGAAGCAGCTCAACAAGGACATGCCGAAGACGACCTTCGGCGACGTCGCGGGCGCTGACGAAGCGGTCGAAGAGCTGTACGAGATCAAGGACTTCCTGCAGAACCCGGCGCGCTACCAGGCGCTCGGCGCGAAGATCCCGAAGGGCGTCCTGCTCTACGGGCCGCCGGGTACCGGCAAGACGCTGCTCGCGCGTGCTGTCGCGGGCGAGGCGGGCGTGCCGTTCTACACGATCTCCGGTTCGGACTTCGTCGAGATGTTCGTCGGTGTCGGCGCGTCGCGAGTCCGCGACCTGTTCGAGCAGGCGAAGCAGAACGCGCCGTGCATCATCTTCGTGGACGAGATCGACGCGGTCGGCCGCCAGCGCGGCGCCGGCCTCGGCGGCGGCCACGACGAGCGCGAGCAGACGCTGAACCAGCTGCTGGTCGAGATGGACGGCTTCGACGCCCGCGGCGGCATCATCCTGATCGCGGCCACCAACCGCCCGGACATCCTCGACCCGGCGCTGCTGCGCCCTGGCCGGTTCGACCGGCAGATCCCGGTGTCCGCGCCGGACCTGCTCGGCCGCAAGGCGATCCTCGAGGTGCACGCCAAGGGCAAGCCGATCGCGCAGGGCACCGACCTGACCGGGCTGGCCAAGCGCACCGTCGGCATGTCCGGTGCGGACCTGGCCAACGTGCTGAACGAGGCCGCGCTGCTCACCGCCCGCGAGAACGGGCACGTGATCACCGACGTCGCGCTCGAGGAATCGGTCGACCGGGTGGTCGGCGGTCCCGCGCGCAAGAGCCGGATCATCTCCGAGAAGGAGAAGAAGATCACGGCCTACCACGAGGGCGGGCACGCGCTCGCCGCGTGGGCGATGCCGGACATCGAGCCGGTGTACAAGCTGACGATCCTGCCTCGCGGGCGTACCGGCGGGCACGCGCTGCTGGTGCCCGAGGACGACAAGCAGCTGATGACCCGGTCGGAGATGATCGGCCGGCTGGTCTTCGCGATGGGCGGCCGCACGGCCGAGGAGCTCGTCTTCCACGAGCCCACCACCGGTGCTTCTTCGGACATCGAGCAGGCGACGAAGATCGCCCGCGCGATGGTCACCGAATACGGCATGAGCGCGCGGCTGGGCGCGGTGAAGTACGGCCAGGAGCAGGGCGACCCGTTCCTCGGCCGGTCCGCCGGACGGCAGGCCGACTACTCGCTCGAGGTGGCGCACGAGATCGACGAGGAGGTGCGCAAGCTCATCGAGACCGCGCACACCGAGGCGTGGCACGTGCTCAACACCTACCGCGACGTGCTCGACAACCTGGTCATGGAGCTGCTGGAGAAGGAAACGCTGCAGCGCAAGGACCTCGAGCGGATCTTCGCGACCGTCGAGAAGCGCCCGCACATCACCGTCTTCAACGAGTTCGGCGAGCGCACGCCGTCGGACAAGCCGCCGATCAAGACCCCGGGCGAGCTGGCGATGGAGCGCGGCGAGCCGTGGCCGCCGCCTGCTCCGGAGAAGGAAAAGCCCGCGCTGCAGCCCGCCCCGACCCCGGTCGGCACGGCTCCGGGCGCGGGCGAGCTGCCTGGCGGCCCGCCGTACCAGGCTCCGGACCCGAACGCGAACCCGTACGCCCCGCCGGCCAACGGCGGCCGTCCGACCGGCGGGCCGAACGGCGCCGGCCGCTGGGGCCAGCCGTATGGTGGTCAGCAGCAGCCGGGCGGTCCGGCAGGCGGCGGCTACCAGCCCGGTGGCCCTGGCGGTGCGCAGAGCGGACCGCCGAACTACGGGGCGCCTCCGGGCTGGACCCCGGCGACGTCCCCGGGCGGCCAGCAGCCGTGGCGCCCCGCCGAAGACCGTCCGCGTGAGCAGGGCTGGTTCGCCGACGGCGCGAACGGCCAGCAGCCGGACGAGGGGCAGCATCGGCGTGACGTCGACGGATCAGACAAGCAGTAAAGACGGCATCCGCCCGGTCTTCGATCAGGACCGGGCGGAGCGCGCCGTTCGCGAGCTGCTGCTCGCCTGCGGCGAAGACCCGGATCGGGACGGTCTCCAGGACACCCCGGCCCGGGTCGCTCGCGCTTACCGGGAGATGTTCGCCGGCCTCTACACCGATCCGGACGAGGTGCTGGCGCGGACGTTCGACGAATCGCACGAGGAGCTCGTGCTCGTCACGGACATCCCGATGTATTCGACCTGCGAACATCATCTGCTGGCCTTCCACGGTGTAGCCCACGTCGGCTACATCCCGAACGGCGAGGGCAAGGTCACCGGTCTGTCGAAGCTGGCTCGGCTCGTCGACCTGTATGCCAAGCGTCCGCAGGTGCAGGAGCGGCTCACCTCGCAGATCGCCGACGCGCTCGTGCGGAGGTTGGAGCCGCGCGGGGTGATCGTGGTCGTCGAGGCGGAGCATCTGTGCATGTCGGTGCGCGGGATCCGCAAGCCGGGTTCGCGCACAACCACGTCGGCGGTGCGCGGGATGCTGCGGTCGTCGGCGACGTCGCGTGCCGAGGCGATCGAGCTGATCCGGGGGCGCCGGTGATCCCCCGGCCGGGGCGGTGCGCCGTGATGGGTGTGCTGAACGTGACGCCGGATTCGTTCTCCGACGGCGGCCGGTACCTCGACCTCGACCAGGCGCTGGAGCACGCGCGCGAGATGTGGGCGCGCGGCGCGGACCTGATCGACGTCGGCGGCGAGTCGACGCGGCCGGGCGCGTCGCGGGTCGACGCGGAGACCGAGGCCGCGCGCATCCTGCCGGTGATCCGGCAGCTGTCTTCCGAAGGCGTCGTGCTGTCGGTCGACACCACGCGGGCCGCGGTCGCCGAAGCCGCGGTGGCGGCGGGTGCGAAGGTGATCAACGACGTGTCCGGCGGGCTCGCCGATCCGGCGATGGGACGGGTCGCGGCGGAGACCAAGGTGCCGTGGGTGTTGATGCACTGGCGTGGGCACAGCAAGGACATGAACGCGTTGGCCACGTACGCGGACGTCGTCGCCGAAGTGCGCGGCGAGCTGCTGGAGCGGGTCGAAGAGGCGATCGCGGCCGGGGTTGCCGAGAGCGAGATCGTGCTCGACCCCGGCCTCGGGTTCGCCAAGCACGCCGAACACGACTGGGCGTTGCTGCACGGGCTGAATTCGTTGCTGGACTTGGGTTTCCCGGTCTTGGTGGGCGCTTCGCGCAAACGTTTCCTCGGTCGGCTGCTGTCCGGAAAGGACGGAGTGCCGAGGCCGCCGGACGGCCGCGAGGTCGCCACCGCGTCGATCTCGGCGCTGGCCGCCGCGGCGGGTGCTTGGGGTGTGCGGGTGCACGAGGTGGGGGCTTCACTGGACGCCGTGGCGGTGGCCGCGGCCTGGCAGCAAGGACGGGCCGATGGCTGACCGCATCACGCTCACGGGGTTGCGCGTGTTCGGCCGACATGGCGTCTTCGACCACGAGAAGCGCGACGGGCAGGAATTCGGCATCGACATCGTCGCGTGGCTCGACCTCGGGCCCGCCGCGGCGTCGGACGACCTGACCAAGACGCTGCACTACGGCGAGTTGGCCGAGCTGGCGGCGGGGATCGTCGCCGGGGAGCCGTACGACCTGATCGAGAGCGTCGCCGGGAAGATCGCCGACGAGGTCATGCGCGACGACCGGCTGACCGCCGTCGAGGTCACCGTGCACAAGCCTGCCGCGCCGATTCCGCTGACCTTCGACGACGTCGCGGTCACGATCCGGCGGGAGCGGTGAGCCGCGCGGTCCTGTCGCTTGGCTCCAACCTCGGCGACCGGCTCGGCTACCTGCGTAGCGCGGTCGATGCGGTGCGCCCGGCGCTCGTCGCGGTGTCCGGGGTGTACGAGACGAAAGCCTGGGGCGTCGAGGACCAGCCGGATTTCCTGAACGCGCTGTGCATCGTCGACGACCCGGCGCGCGACCACTGGGCGTGGCTGCGCGCCGGGCAGGCTGCCGAACAGGCGGCGGGCCGGGTGCGCGAACTGCGCTGGGGCCCGCGGACGCTGGATGTCGACATAGTGACAGTGCAGGGTGTGCTCTCCGACGATCCGGAGCTGCTCCTGCCGCACCCCGGGACCCCGGACCGGGCGAGCGTGCTGATCCCGTGGCTCGAGATCGACCCGGACGCCGAGGTTCCCGGGCACGGCCGGGCCGCCGACCTGCTCGCCCGGCTGCCGGAAGCAGACCGGGCGGGCGTCGTCCTGCGGCCCGACCTCACCCTGTCGTGAGTGGCAATCCCGGTTAGAACCGGGGTTGCCACTCACGAGGCGTCAGCCGCTTACGAGGCCCGCAGCGCCGCCAGCAGGAACTGGATCTCTTCCTGCCTGCTCGGGATGGCGGGCCAGCCGTTGATCGTCGCGAGCAGCTGCCAGTACCGCTCGGCGCGCGGATCCGCGCCCACGGCGATTCCGTCGGCCATCTTGTAACGGACCGCCGGGTCGGCCGGGTCCTGGTCCGGCCGGGCCGAGGCGGTCGCGATCGCGTCCGCCAGCGCCCGTCCGGCCGGGGAGTCCGGCGCGTGGCCCGCGTCGAGCGCGGACCGGGCGTCGGCCATCCAGGCGGCCCAGTTTTCCTGCTGGGCCTTCGTCGGCTGCTCGTACTCGCCCGCTTCCCGCGTGGCCGAATGCCGCTCGCTCATCGTGCGGATGGACTGCCGGAACTCGGGGTCCCGCACGAGTTCGGCGAACTCGATCCAGGCCTCCAGTTGTTCCGGAGCCGGATCATCCGGAAGATCCGGTTTCGCCGACTGCATTCGCGCGTAGAACTCGGGATCGACGTCGAGCCCCTCCATCATTTCGGACCAGAACTCGTCCACCAGACGGCGGCGTTCCTCGTCCGGCATTTGGGCGATGCGATTCATCAGTTTCACTTCCTCCAGCTCGGAATCCCGTTTCAGCACCGCGCGCAATACCGCGCGGCGCAGCCGCAACCGCCGGATCTGCTCGTCGAGCGCGTCGACGTGGCTCGTCGCCAGGTCGCGCACCGTCGTCTCGCGCGCCAGCGCGCGGGACACCTCGGGCAGGCCGATGCCCAGCTCGCGCAGCGTCCGGACCAGCTCCAGCCGGGCGAGCGCGTGCGCGTCGTACAGCCGGTAGCCTGCGCCGGTCCGCTGCGTGGGCGGGAGCAGGCCCTCGTCGGAGTAGAACCGGATGGTCTTCACCGGCAGCCCGGTGCGCCGGGACAGTTCGCCGATCGTGAAGACCGTGGTGGCAGGCATGTCAGGCATCGTGGAGTCTCCAGTCGCTGGAGAGTCAAGCCTGCCAGAAGGGGCTCGGTACGGTGGAGTCATGCACTTCACGCGGTCCCGGGACCTGATCGTGGCCGCGGTCCTCGGCCTCGCCGCGGTCTACGTGCTGTTCCAGGCCGCTTACGGCGATCTGCCGCAGCTGCCCTTGCTCGCCGGGGTGACCTTCGCGGTGCTCGCGATCGCCGAGGCCGGACTGGCGCTGTCGACCCGGTCGCGGATCAAGTCGGGCCGGGTCCACGGCGACGCGGTCGGGATCGCCCGGGCGGTCGCGCTGGCGAAGGCGTCTTCGCTGGCCGGGGCGTTTCTCGGCGGCGGCTGGATCGCCGCCTTCCTCTATGTTTTCCCGCGACGTGACGAACTCGTCGCCGCGGTCTCGGACAGCAAGTCGGCGGTCGTCGGGGCGGTGTCGTCGGCGCTGCTCGTAGCTGCCGCTTTGTGGCTCGAGCACTGCTGCCGGACGCCGCCGGAGGACCGTCGGTCCCCGACCGGTTAACGCGTCGATGGCGCCGCTCGAAGTACCGACTAGGTCTCATTCGGATCACCGGAAGGTACGGTGTCAGGCATGACTGGCGTGGGTGACGACTCGCACGGCCGCCGCGCTGGCAGGCCGTGGCTTGTCGCCGGACTGCTCCTCGCCGTCGGCGCCACCGTGGTTTTGGTGCTGAGCGACGACCTCCGGTACCTCCGGCTCGGGATCGTCGCGGCGCTCTGGGCTGCCCTGATCGGCGCCTTCCTGGCTGTTCGCGCCCGCAAGAACGCGGCGCACAGCGAGGACGCGGCCGCCGAGGCGCAGGCGGTGTACGAACTGGAGCTGGAACGCGAAATCGCGGCCCGGCGGGAGTACGAACTCGAGCTCGAAACGGAAACGCGCGAGGCCGCGCAGGCACAGTCACGCGAAGAATTGGATGCGCTGCGTGCCGAAGTGGCTGCGCTGCGCGAAAGCCTGCATTCGCTGTTCGGCGGAGAGGTGCTGCTGGAACGCGTCGCGCTCACCGCGCAGGCGACCCGGATGCGCTCGCTGAACGACGAGCAGCGGCTCGTTTCCGCCGGTTCCGAGACCAAGAACGGCAATGGCAAGAAACCGGCTCAGCTGCTCGCTCCGAAGAAGCAGGTGGTCGATGTTCCGGAGCGGCCGACCGAATTCATGGACCGGGTGCTCGACGCGAAGCCCGCGGAGCGGCGCCGTCCGCCGGTGAACGGCGGTGCCAACGGGGCCGCGAAGACCAATGGCGCCAATGGGACTTCCGGCGCGAATGGCTCGATCGCCGCTGGATTGAACGGTTCCGGTCCGAGTGGCGACCGGTCGACGCAGCTGCGTACCCAGCAGATGCCGCGGTTGAAGCCGAAGCGCCCGGAACCGCCTGCCGAGCCGGAGCCGTTCGAGGACGACGTCGAATCGGAGAGCCCGGCTCCGCGCGGTGGCCGCGATCCTCGGGCCAACTTGGCGGAGGCGTTCGTGCCTCGTGCCGACGCGGGCCCGCATGCGGGGCGTGCCAGCGTGGCGGACGCGTTCGCCGCGCGTGAGCCGCGGAATGGCGCGCCGGAAGCGCATGCTGAGCGGCCTGGTCGCGGTGGTGCGCCGGAGGCCGGTCCTCGTGGGAGTGCGCCGAAGCCGCGTGGCGATCGTGCGCCGGAGCCGTATGAAGCCGAGCGTCGTTCGGCTGGTGATTCCGGTTCGCATGTGATTCCGGAAGCGTTTGAGCAGGACGTTGCTGAGCGTGGGCAGCGGAATGTGACTGAGCCGTTGCCGCGGGAGGCTGAGCGGGCTCGTGGTTCGTTCAGCCAGGCGCCGCGGGCCGCTCGGCCGCAGAACGACGCGCCGGAGCCGCCTCGTCGGCCCGCTGCCGAGGCGCAGCCGACTCGGACTGTCGCGCCGGTGAGCAAGCCGGAGCCGCCGGTCAAGGAAGAGCGGCCGGTGCCTCGGTTGGCGGCTCGGCCTGCTCCGCAGCGGGCTGAGGAGCGGCCGGAAGCTGCTGAGCAGACTGCGATTTCCCGGCCTGCTGAGCCGGTCGCGCATCGGCGTGCTGAGCCTGCCCCGAAGAAGGTGGAGAAACCGGTGGTGGAGAAGGAGCCCGCGGCTGAGCCGCAGACTCGTGCGCCGTCTCGGCTGGAGCAGTTCTCCCGGTCGGATTTGTCGCCGTTGGCTGAGGACACGCCTACTGGGCGGCATGGGGCGCCGGGGGCGGATGCGGTCAATCCGACGTTGCCGGAGTCGGTTCGGAGTTCGGTCGGGAGTGGGTCTGGGGGGCGGCGGCGTCGTCCGGAGGCTGAGGCTGCTTCGGCTCCTGCTCCGGTTTCGGGTGGGCGTCGGCGGCGGCCTGAGGGGGAGCCTCCTGCTTGGGAGGCTGCTGCTGCGGAGGAGAGCGAAGAGGGTTCGCATGGGCGGCGGGCTGCGGATACCGGCCACCATGCGTCTGGGCGGTCTGTGACGGAATTGCTTGCGGCTAATGGGAAGACCGAGGGGAGTCCTCGGCGGAGGCGTCGGGCTGAGGATTGATTCTCGGGTTCGGCTCGTCGCCTGGCGGCGACATTGCCGTGAGTGGTTGCGTGGGGCACCCCGAAGCTGAGTGTGACTACGGCGCGGGGGTGCTTGTCAAGGCGGGAAAGATGCCTTGACAAGCACCCCCGAACCGCAGGGCGGCGTTGGATCGGGGTTGGGGGCGGTGTGGGTGCTTCGATCGTTGGGTGCGTCGGTGCGGTTGGGGGCGGGGCTAGCGCCCCAATGTGGCATTGGGTGCGTCAGACGCACCCAATGTGGCGTTCGGTGCGTGGCATGCACCCAATGCCACATTGGGGGCACCGCGCAGTAGCTTGGGTGCCATGGGTGACGAGAAGCGCGAACTTCCCCCGATTCCTGATCGGCTGCCGGTGACGGTGGTGGACGCGCACACTCATCTCGACGCGTGCGGGGCGGAGACTGCGGCTGACGTTGCCGAGATGGCCGACCGTGCCGAGCGGGCTGGGGTCGCGCGGGTTGTCACGGTTGCCGACGATCTTGCGGCTGCGCGTTGGGCCGCTGAAGCGTCCACGTGGGACTCGCGGGTGTTTGCTGCGGTGGCTATTCATCCCACGCGTACCAAGGAATTCGGCACCGCTGAACAGTCCGAAGTGGAGCGGTTGGCGCGGGGGGAGCGCGTGGTCGCGGTTGGCGAGACGGGGCTCGATTACTACTGGGACTACTCGCCGCACGATGCGCAGCAGGCTGCGTTTCGCTGGCACATCGATCTCGCGAAGCGGCTCGGCAAGGCGCTGATGATCCACGATCGCGACGCGCACGAGGACGTGCTTCGCATCCTCGACGAGGAAGGCGCGCCCGAGACGGTCGTCTTCCACTGCTTCTCTGGCGACGAACACATCGCGCGCCGCTGCATCGACAAGGGCTACATCTTGTCCTTCGCGGGCACGGTCACCTTTAAGAACGCGCGCGGGCTGCACGAGGCCGCGCGGATCGTGCCGCGTGGGCAGTTCCTCGCTGAGACAGACGCGCCGTTTCTGACGCCTCATCCCTACCGTGGGCGGCCGAACGAGCCGTACTGCACCGCCTACACCGTTCGCTTCCTCGCTCAGCTGCGCGGCGAAGCGGTCCACGAGGTGGCCGAAGCGGTCCGGACCACTGCCGAACGCGCATATCAGCTGCCTGCCTGATTCCTCAGTGTCACAACGGGTTGCACGGATTGCGACATTCGAGACCGTGCATTCGTCCACCTGATGAGTGACGCAAGTCACGACACTCCGGGGGGTGTTTGCGCAACCTGCCAACACCCGTTACTGTCCCGTGATCGTGCCGGTCGGTTCCGCGCAGCGGACCCGGCTGATACGCCCACCAGTCACGTCAGTGCACGTCGGGGAAGCGGAACCGGGGTTGGTACGACCTGGGACCGTGACGATGGCGCTGGCTGGGGGTGTCGGACTTGAGAGGCGCGCCCGAGGGTGCGTCGCGAACGAAGGACGACGCGCGAAACACGCGCGATGTCTTGGGAAAGGGAACGACCCGGTGACTGGTAGTCGGCAGGATGACTCGCGTCTTGACGCGGGTACGGCGTATTTCTCCTCCGCCCCGTCCTCGGTGGCCGTGCTCGACCGCGAGCTCGAGGACACCGCGTACGGGCAGCTTGACTTCTCCGACGAGCTCCGCGTGACCGAGCAGGACGTGCTCGCCGCGCTCGGCCCGGACGCCGACATGCTGATGTCGGAAATCGACGTCGACGTCGACGAGCTGATCCGCCTCATCAACGCGGAAACCACGATGCTTCCCCCGCTCGTCCTCCCGGACGAGGTCGAGGAAGACCGCACCGCCTCCCCGCAGGCCAAGAAGGCCGCGGTCGAGGAAGGCCTGCGCGAGGCGACCAAGACCTGGAAGCGCCGCTTCCTCAAGGGCGCGGTGCTTTCGCTGCTGGTCACCGTCGGCGGTGGCGGCGCGGCGGCGCTCGCGATGAACAAGAGCATCACCGTCGACGTCGACGGCCACCAGCAGACCGTGCACAGCTTCGGCGGCACCGTCGGCGACGTCCTCAAGGACGCGGGCCTGTCCGTCGGCGAGCACGACGCGCTTTCGCCCTCGCCGCAGGCGGCGGTCGGCGACGGCGGCGTCATCAAGCTCGAGCGCGGCCGTCAGCTGAACCTCGTCGTGGACGGCGTGTCGCGGCCCTCCTGGGTCCGGGCGACCACGCTCGGCGAGGCCATGAACCAGCTCGGCATGGGCAGCATGCTTTCCCAGGGCGCGTGGACGTCGATGCCGTCGTCCGGCGACCTCCCGCTCGAGGGGTCGACCGTCCAGGTCAAGACCCTCAAGCACATCACGCTTTTCGACGGCACCAACGCGCCCCGCCAGGTGAGCACCAACGCGGTGACCACCAAGGAGCTCGTCTCCGACCTGAAGCTGAACCTCGGCCCGGACGACGCGATCGACGGCGGCCTCGACGTCAGCCTCAAGAACGGCGCCGAGGTCCACGTCAGCCGCATGGGCGTGTCGATGGTCAACCAGGAAGAGACCATCGACCCCGAGGTGCAGAAGGTCGACGACCCGACGCAGCTGCAGGGCCAGCAGAGCGTCGAGGACCCGGGCACGCCGGGCAAGAAGCTGGTGACCTACAAGGTCACGAAGAAGAACGGCGAAGAGGTCTCGCGCGAGCAGATCTCGGAGAAGACCCTGGTCGAGGCCAAGGCCAAGATCATCAAGGTCGGCACCAAGAAGCCGCCGGCCCCGGCCATCGGCGACACCGGCGTGTGGGACCGCATCGCGCAGTGCGAGTCGGGCGGCAACTGGTCGATCAACACCGGCAACGGCTACTACGGCGGCCTCCAGTTCGACAAGCAGACCTGGGCGGCCTACGGCGGCACGCAGTACGCCCCGACGGCCGACAAGGCCACCCGCGAGCAGCAGATCGCGACCGCCGAGAAGGTGCGCGACGCGCGCGGCGGCTACAGCGCCTGGGGCTGCGGCTACAAGGCCTGAGCACCCTCGGTTTTTCCGGCAGGCGGCCGTGAGCTTCGCGCTCACGGCCGCCTGCTTTTGTCCGCCGCGTTGTCGTAGCCGCGACGGCGCTGGGTAGGCTCGTCCGGTGGTGGAACTGCTGGGGCCTGCCGAAATCCGCGGGCTGGCCGACGAACTCGACGTCCGGCCCACGAAGAAGCTCGGGCAGAACTTCGTGCACGACCCCAACACGGTCCGCCGCATCGTCGAACTCGGCGGCGTGCGGCCGGGGGACGTCGTGCTGGAGGTCGGACCCGGTCTCGGGTCGCTGACGCTGGGCCTGCTCGCCGCAGGCGCTCAGGTCGTCGCCGTGGAGATCGATCCGGTGCTGGCCGCCCGGCTGCCGCAGACAGTCGCCGAGCGCGCCCCGGAGGCGGCGGAGCGGCTGACCGTCGTCGGCGCCGACGCGCTGCGCGTGCGGGCCGCCGATCTCCCGGCTGAGCCGGTGTCGATCGTGGCGAACCTGCCGTACAACGTCGCGGTGCCGGTGGTGCTGCATCTGCTGGCCGAGCTGCCGTCGCTGCGCAGCGGGCTCGTGATGGTCCAGACCGAGGTCGCCGATCGGATGGCGGCCGGGCCGGGCAGCCGGACTTACGGCGTGCCGAGCGTGAAGCTCGCTTGGTACGGACCGGCGCGAAAGGTCGCCGCGGTGCCGCGCGCGGTGTTCTGGCCGGTGCCGAACGTCGACTCCGCGCTGGTCTCGTTCACCCGGACTGACCCGGTGTCCGGGGTGGATCGCGCGCGGTTGTTCGCGGTGGTCGACGCGGCGTTTTCGCAGCGGCGCAAGACTTTGCGGGCCGCGCTGGCGGGGTGGGCTGGTTCCGCCGAGCGGGCTGGCGAGTTGCTAGCCGAAGCGGGGATCGACCCGAAGACGCGCGGGGAGCAGCTGGACGTGCACGCGTTCGCGCGGATCGCGGCAGCCGGAAACTGACCCCCCTCCCACGGCGCTCGCTTGTGACGTCCAACCGCGGCGGCGCGGCGGGTATTCCGGGTGCGGGGCGTTGATTTCGGTGCGTTGCCTGATGATCTTGCGTCGTCGCTGATCGTGGGGCATTCCGGGCCTCGCAGCTACTCTCGGTCATCGCGCGAGTGCGGCCGAAATGGCCCGCTACCTGTGACGGGCGGCTCGTCAAGGCCGTGGCATTCGGGGGAGTCTGATTGCTCCCCGGCCCGGATTGTTCAGTGCCGCCGGTTCGAGGTGCTTCGCTTCGGTGACCTATCTCGACCCGATCGCGGACCCGGCGCCCCGGGCGTCGAGGCCCGGGAGTGCGCATCACTTGACAACGGGAAAACTCTTGTTCCACAAAGATTCTTGATCGTCCACAGTGGAACGAACTCGTTCGTGGCCGGGGGCCGTCGCGAGGGTTCCACAGGTCGAGGCAATGTTCGGGAACCGAGGTTCCGGGTTTCCGGGTCCTGGACGGGCTGTTCCGGTATGCGGGCACCACCAGACGTGTGATCTGCACCAACGCGCTTGCGTTCAGCCAATGGGATCGGCTTTACTCGAAAGCGTCCATCCCGAGCGACTGAGAGACCTGGCTCGCCGAAGTCGCAGCAACCACCCTCCGCAGGGCAGGTGCTACCGCCAGGACCGATGGAGGCTGTTTTCGATGAAGAGGGTCACCCGCCCGCTCCTGCTGACCCGCCGGCGCGTAGTCGACGAAGGTCGCCGCACGGTATCCGCGTGTCAACGCTCCATGGTCATCGCCTGATCGTTTTTTCCGCAGTTTCTTGCGCCGTCCACTGTGGACGGTAATTCGATGACGCCTTGGCGCGCCCGGATCCGGCGCCGCGCCTCGTTTGCCTGGAGCCCTTTCGTGATCACTGTCGAAAACGTGTCCAAGTCCTTTCCCTTCCACGGAAATCGTGTCGCCGCACTGCGCGACGTGAGCGTTGACGTGCAAGCCGGCTCGCTGTTCGGAATCGTGGGTCCGTCCGGCTCCGGCAAGTCCACCCTCGCCCGCTGCATCGCGCTGCAGGAGCGCCCCGACCGCGGCGTCGTGCGGCTCGACGGCCTCAACACCGCGACCCTCGACGGCAAGCGGCTGCGGGAGATCCGCCGCCAGCTCGGGGTCGTCGGGACCAAGCCGGAGCTGCTCGCCGAGCGCACCATCGCGGGCAACATCGCCAGCCCGCTGGAGCAACTCGGCGTCGACGGCCCACAGCGGCGCAGCCGGGTCGGCTCGCTGCTCGACCTGGTCGGCCTCACCCCGCGCGCCGCGCAGAAGCCGGACGAACTCACCGACGGCCAGCTCCGCCGGGTCGCGGTCGCCAAGGCGCTCGCCGCCGGACCGGCCGTGCTGCTCGCCGACGACCCGACCGCCGGAGTTTCAGCGGAAGACGCCGGCGCGGTGCTCGCCGTGCTCGACCGGGCGCGCGCCGAGCTTGGCGTGACGGTCGTCGTCACCACGCCGGACGCCGACGTCGTCCGCCGAGTCTGCGACGACGTCGCGGTGCTCGACAACGGCGCGATCGTCGAGCGCGGCACGGTGCTCGACCTCATCTCGACGCCGGACAGCTGGACCGCGCAGGCAGTGCTGCCGTCGATCGAGACCTCGCGCGCCCAGTCCGCGAAGTACGACCGCGCGGTCGACGTCGTGCTGATCGGGTTCGCGTCGGTGGGTGCGTTGCTGCCTGAGGCGGCTAGTCGCTTCGACGTCGAACTTGCCACTATTGGTGGTGGGCTCACCCGTATTGGGGATACGCCGATTGCTCGGTTCCGGTTGGGGGTGCGTGGGGAGCGGGCTGACGCTGCGCTGTCTTGGATTTCTGATCGGGGGGCGTTTGTTAGTCAGGTGGTTCGTGGGCCGCAGAGTGTGGTTGCTGCCTGATTTACCTTCTGCTGCAAGACGTTTCACGGGCCGCTCCGTACGGGGCGGCCCGTGGTGTTTGAGTTGGCAGGGTAGCTCACCAGCTGGGTTTTTTGGCGTCGGCTCCGCCGCCGCGTGCGGGATCGCTTTTATGCCGGCGTTTGGGGGCTGTCCACAATGCACCGCTGCCTCGGGCCGGGTAGCGGATCGTGGTCTGGGT
>NZ_JBSFNS010000074.1:0-42125 GCF_053587275.1 Amycolatopsis sp. NPDC003676 | reverse complement strand
ACGCCAGTGGCATGGCTGGTTGGCTATGTTCGGAAGGGATAACCGCTGAAGGCATCTAAGCGGGAAGCCTGTTCCAAGATGAGGTATCCCACCCCATGTGGGTTAAGGCCCCCAAGAGACGATTGGGTTGATAGGCCAGAAATGGAAGCACAGTAATGTGTTGTCGAGTTGACTGGTACTAATAGGCCGAGGACTTGCCCACAAAGATGTTACGCATCCACTCTACGGTTCTGAAACACCACACCGGCTGTCACGACTGTGACAGGGTGTGTGTTGTTTCGGAGTGTTTCGGTGGTTTTAGCGTCAGGGAAACGCCCGGTCCCATTCCGAACCCGGAAGCTAAGCCTGACTGCGCCGATGGTACTGCAACCGAAGGGTTGTGGGAGAGTAGGACACCGCCGAACTTAACCAAACAGTCTGGGCCCCGGTCGAGAACCTGAGAAGGTTTTCCCGGGGCCCAGACTCGTTTCCGACCCAAGCGACAAGGCCCGGACCTCAGGCGAGGTCCGGGCCTTCGTCATATCCAGGTCACAGCGGCAGCCCGCGGCTCCGAACGGGAGAAGAGAACACCAGCGAGGTCGTCGTCTCGCCGTAGCGCTGGGCTCGCTCCACGAACTGCTCCAGCTCCGCCGTCGTGCGGCAGTGCACCCGGAGCAGCCAGCACTCGTCTCCGGTGACGTGGTCGGCGTCGGTGATTTCCGGCAGCGGGAGGATCGTCTCGCGGAACCGCGGGCCGTCCAGGCTGCGGACTCGGACCCGGACCATCGCCTGGATCGGACGGCCCAGCTTCTCTGGATCGACCCGCGCGCCGTAGCCGGTGATCACCCCGCGCTGTTCCAGCCGGCGCACCCGTTCCGTCACGGTCGGCGCGGACAGCGACACCCGGCGGCCGAGTTCTGAGAACGTCAGGCGGCCGTCGGACTGGAGCAGCTCCAGCAGGCGCCGGTCGACGTCGTCCAGTTCCACTCGCAGCACCCCTTTCCCAGACTCCAGGCTAACTGCCGTCCAGACCCGGAAAACCCTGGTGAAGACGGCCGAACACCTGGATCTTCCTCTGTCTCCCACCAGGCCCGGAACGGGAGGATCAACAGCGTGAAACCTCGCATCCTCAGCCTGCCCATCGAAGCTCCTGCCAACGCCGTCGAGTACTTCGGGCGCGAACTCGCCTTCGAGGTCGACCCGGTCGATCTCGCCCTGGACCTCGCGGACGGACGCACCGACGGCTACGTCCTCGTCGAGACCCGCAGCCCCGGCGCGTATGCCGAAGCGCACCTGCCGGGCGCGATTTGCTTGCCGTACCGGGAAATGACCGAGGAAAGCACCCGCGACCTCGACCGGAGCCTCGTCTACGTCTGCTATTGCGAAAGCATCTACTGCAACGCCGCTACCCAGGGCGCGTACCGGCTCGCGCAGCTCGGCTTCACGGTGAAACGGCTCTCCGGCGGAATTACGACCTGGCTCGCCCACGGCTATCCGACCGAGGCTGGCATGGCCGTACCCTGGACGGCGTGACTCGTCTGCTCATCATCCAGCCCGATGCCACTGACCCGCTCGGCCCGCTCGGGGAGTGGCTCACCGAGGCGGGCGCTGAGCTCGACGTGCGGCTGCCGCCGGAGCAGGACCTGCCCGCGAGTCTCGACGGCTACGCCGGGCTGATCTGCCTCGGCGGCGGCATGGGCGCGCTCGACGACACCAAGCACTCCTGGCTTATCGAGGTCCGGAAGCTGCTCGCCGCCGCAGCGGGGAAGGCCGTGCCGACGCTCGCGATCTGTCTCGGCGCGCAGCTGCTCGCCGTCGCGACCGGTGGGCAGGTCGCGAAGGGCGAGGCCGGTCCCGAGGTCGGACCGGGGCTGGTGTCCAAGAAGGACGCCGCGTGGATCGATCCGTTGTTCGCGGACATGCCGTTCCTCCCGGATGTCCTGCAGTTCCACCGCGACGTCATCACGGTTCTGCCGCCGAGTGCCGAGCTGCTTGCGTCCACGCCGAAGTACGCGAACCAGGCCTACCGGATGAACCGTTGTGTCTACGGTGTCCAGTTCCACATCGAGACCACGCCGGACGTCGTCCTCGCCTGGGCCGAGGCGGAGCCGGAAATGGCGGAACTCACCCGTCCGGGCGCGCTCGAGCGCGAGAGCCTGATCTCTGCGCACGCGGAAATCGCCGAGACGTGGCGTCCGTTCGCGCGCCGGTTCGTCCAGTTGGCCGCCGGTCAGCTCCAGGCGGCTCCGGAAAGTCAACGCCAGTTGCCGTTGGCTTAACGGATGACGTCGGGATCACTTACGGCGAGTTAACGGTTCACCCAAACGGTCAGGTACCTTGCGAGAGGTATTTCCGTAGGGTTCGGAGGTCGGGGTGGACCCCTCGCTGCTCGTCGTCGTCGTGATCTGCACGGCGCTGGTTTTCGATTTCACCAACGGCTTCCACGACACGGCGAACGCGATGGCGACCTCGATCGCCACCGGAGCACTCCGGCCCCGCGTCGCCGTCGCGATCTCCGCGGTCTTGAACCTGGCAGGCGCGTTCCTGTCGGTCGAGGTCGCGAAAACGATTTCCAGCGGTCTGGTCGACGAGACGAGGATCGGGCCCGCCATCGTGTTCGGCGGGCTCATCGGGGCGATCGTCTGGAACCTCTTCACCTGGTACGTCGGCCTGCCGTCGAGTTCGTCGCACGCCCTGTTCGGCGGCCTGATCGGCGCGACCTGGGTGTCCGCGGGCGCGGATTCCGTGCACTTCGCCAAGATCGTCGACAAGGTGCTCGTTCCGGCCGCCGCGTCGCCGATCATCGCGGGAGTGGCGGCGGCCGCAGTCACCTTCCTTGTCTACCGGTTCCTGGTCCGCAAGCGCGGCGGGCGCGGATTCCGAGTTGGGCAGATCATCTCCGCGTCTCTCGTCTCGCTCGCGCACGGCACCAACGACGCGCAGAAGACGATGGGCGTCATCACCCTGACGCTCGTGGCGGCCGGCAGTCTCCCTGCCGGGTCCGCTCCGCCCGTCTGGGTGATCATCAGCGCCGCGTCCGCGCTCGCGCTGGGCACGTACCTCGGCGGCTGGCGGATCACCCACACGCTCGGCAAGGGCCTCACTGACATCGAAGGTCCGCAGGGTTTTTCCGCGCAGACCAGCAGTGCGGTCGTGATCCTGCTGTCCTCGCACCTCGGTTTCCCGCTGTCGACCACGCACGTGTGCTCGGGCGGCATCGTCGGCTCCGGCGTCGGCCGTCGCGAGGCTCCGGTGCGCTGGCGGATGGCGGGCCGGATGGTCGTCGCTTGGCTGTTCACGCTGCCTGCCGCGGCTATCGTGGGTGCGGCGGCGGGCAAGATCGCGTCGCTGGGCGAGGCCGGGACCATCGCGGTCGGCGTCGCCGGGATTCTCTTCGCAGCCGGGATTTACCTCCTGTCGCGGCGCAAACCCGTCACCGCGCACAGCTTCCAGGTCCCCGAACCGTCCGCCGCCGATACCGAACCGGACCGCCTGGCTGCCTGAACCACCCCGTGTCCGGCTACGGTGTGAGCGATGGCAGAGCGCGCGCGGACCACAGCTTCGGCGGCCAGGTACGGCTTCACTGACACCCGGGCCGACGGTCAGCTGCGCGCAGCGGGCTGGTGGACCGAAGGCGGACCCGCCGACGGTGCCACGGACGTCCTCCTCGCCCTGTCTCGCGCCGCAGATCCCGACCTCGCGCTGGCCGGTCTCGACCGCATCCGCGAGGCCGACGAACCTGGCTGGCCTGAGCTGGACAGCACGCTCCGAGAGAACCGCACGTTCCGCGGACGGCTCCTGGGCGTGCTCGGCACCTCCACCGCGTTGGCGGACTTCCTGGTCGCCAATCCCGGTGAGTGGCGTTGCCTCGCGGACAACCGCTGCACCGATCCGGCGAAGTTCGCGGAACGCCTGCTTGAGCGAGTGCGGCAGGACGACGGAACGTACGTCACCGGAACCGCTGCCGAACACGAGCTGCGAGCCGGATACCGCGGGCTGCTGCTCGGCATCGCCGCCGCTGACCTCGGCCACCTCGTGGAGCCGGGGCTGGAACATCCGCAGTTCCGCGACATCGCCAGCGAGCTGACCACTCTTGCCGAAGCGTCGTTGCAGGCCGGGCTCGTGGTGGCCGAGCAGGAGGTCGGGGCGTCCGCCGAAGGCACGCTCGCGGTGATCGCGATGGGCAAGACCGGCGGTCGCGAGCTGAACTACGTGAGCGACGTCGACGTCATCTTCGTCGGGGCCGCTGACCTCGGCGTCGCGACCCGGCTGGCCAGCACGATGATGCGGCTGGTCGGCAACGCGTGCTTCGAGGTCGACGCGGCGTTGCGGCCGGAAGGCAAGAGCGGCGCGCTGGTGCGGACGCTCGAAGGGCACACGGCGTACTACCAGAAATGGGCGAAGACCTGGGAGTTCCAGGCTTTGCTGAAGGCGCGTCCGGTGGCGGGGGACGCCGAGCTGGGCCGGCAGTACGCGGAGATGGTCGCGCCGATGGTGTGGTCGGCCGCGGACCGGGACAACTTCGTCACCGAGGTCCAGCAGATGCGCCGGCGGGTGGAGGACCACGTCGCGTCGGAGCATCTCGAACGCGAGCTGAAGCTGGGCCGCGGCGGGCTGCGGGATGTCGAGTTCGCGGTGCAGCTGCTGCAACTCGTGCACGGCCGGGTGGATCCCGCGCTGCGCTCGCCGTCCACTTTGGAGGCCTTGGCCGCGCTTGGCGACGGCGGGTACGTCGGCCGTGCGGACGCGGCGGAGATGAGTTCGTCGTACGAGTTCCTGCGCACCGTCGAGCACCGGCTGCAGTTGCGCCGATTGCGGCGGACGCACCTGTTCCCCGCCGCGTCGGACACCGATGAGCTGCGGATTCTCGCGCGTGCCTGTGGGATCCGGCCGGTTCGCGGACGCAGTCAAGGCGAGGCTCTGCTGGCCGAGTTCCGTCGCCACGCGCAGGGGATTCGGCGGCTGCACGAGAAGGTCTTCTACCGTCCGTTGCTGCAGTCGGTCGCGAATGTGCCGACGGAAGCGTTGCGGCTCACCACGAAACAGGCCGCCAGCAGGCTCGCCGCGCTCGGGTACGCCGCGCCGGAGGGCGCGCTGCAGCACATCAAGGCACTGACCTCGGGGGTGTCGCGGCGCGCGGCGATTCAGCAGGCGCTGCTTCCGGTGTTGCTCGACTGCCTGGCCGATACGCCGGATCCGGACGGCGGTCTGCTGTCGTATCGCAAGGTGTCCGAGGCGTTGCAGGACACGCCTTGGTACCTGCGGGTGCTGCGGGACGAGGGCACTGTCGTCGAGCGGCTGGCCTTCCTGCTCGGCACGTCGAACTTGGTGCCGGACCTCCTCGTCCGCGCGCCGGAAGTGCTTCAGCTGCTGGGAGATCCGGCTCGGCTGACCGGCCGCACTCCGGCTGAGGTGGCGACTTCCCTGCGGGCTGCCGTGCGTCGTCAGCCCGGGTTGAGCGCAGCCGTCACTGCTGCCCGGTCCCTGCGGCGGCATGAGCTGCTGCGTGTCGCGTGCGCGGATTTGTTGGGACTGCTGGATGTTCCGTCGGTCTGCGAGGCGCTGTCGAGCGTGTGGGTGGCGGTGCTGCAGGGCGCGTTGTCGGCGGCTTACCGGCAACGGCAGGCCGAGCTGGGACGTACTCCGGCGACGATCGCGGTCATCGGCATGGGGCGGCTCGGCGGCGCGGAACTGGGCTACGGCTCGGACGCCGACGTTCTCTTCGTCTGCGAGCCTGCCGAGGGCGTGACGGACGCCGAAGCGGTGCGGTTCGCGTCGTCGGTCGCGGAGACGGTGCGGAAGATCCTCGGCGCGCCGAGTGCGGACCCGGCGCTGATCGTCGACGCCGATCTCCGTCCTGAAGGACGCAGCGGGCCGCTGGTGCGGACGCTGGAGTCGTACCGGGCGTACTACCAGCGCTGGGGCGAGGTGTGGGAGTCGCAGGCGTTGCTGCGGGCCCGGTTCGTCGCCGGTGACGACGAGCTCGGCCAGCGGTTCATCGAGATGATCGACCCGTTGCGCTATCCGGAAGGCGGGCTCGACCCGACGGACGCGCGCGAGATCCGGCGGATCAAGGCCCGGGTGGAGACCGAACGTCTCCCGCGCGGCGCCGACCCGACGCGGCACACGAAACTCGGCCGCGGCGGTCTCGCCGACGTCGAGTGGACCGTCCAGCTTCTGCAGTTGCAGCACGCGCACGAGGTGCCCGGCCTGCGGACGACGTCGACCCTCGACGCGCTGACCGCCCTGGCCGAAGCGGGCCTCGCTCCTGCGGAGTCGGTGGAGTCGTTGCGCGAGGCCTGGCTGCTGGCCACGCGCGTGCGCAACGCGACGATGCTGGTCCGCGGCAAAGCGGCGGACGAGGTGCCTGGAACCGGCCGCGACCTCGCCGCGGTGGCTCGCGTGTTCGGCTACTCGGTGGACGACGACCCCGGCGAGTTCCTCGACGCCTACCGCCGTGTGACGAGGCACGCGCACGCGGTGGTCGAGGAACTTTTCTACGACAACTAACGTGGGCCGCGTGACTGACCGCGAACCGTTCCGCACCCGGATCAAGGTGCGCCACTACGAACTCGACACGCTGGGCCACCTGAACCACGCCGTGTACCACTCGTACGGCGAGGTTTCCCGGCTGGAAGTCTTCGAGGCGGCCGGCGACGCGAATTTGCGCGAATCGCACCTCGCGCCGGTGCTGCTCGAATCGAACATCGTCTACCGGCGAGAGCTGCGCGCTGGGGACGTGGTGGACGTGACCTGCGACGCGTCGTTCGGCGACGGCAAGGTGTTCTGGATGACCTCGCGGATCATCAAGCTGGACGGGACGCTGTCGGCGGAGATCAAGTGCACGCTGGGGCTGATGGATCTGGAGAAACGCAAGCTGGTGCCGGATCCGCGGGGACATTTCGAGCGGGCCGGGGTTGATTTGAAGGTGTTGTCCACTTCGGAGTGAAGCTGCGGCGGGTGCGAGTTTGCGGGTACGTGAGGGGAACCCTGAGGGAATCAGATTCCCTCAGGGTTCCCCTCACGTACTTGAAGTTGCGGCTTGCGGTCAGTCCAGCCGCATTCCGTGCCACACCAGGTCGACCACTCCTTCGGTCTCGGCTTTCCAATCTCCTTCCGGAGTAAGGAAAAACAGCCCGCCAAGGCCGCGCATCAGGGTTTCCGTCTTCAGGTCCGGCCGGATCGTGCCCGCTTCCGCGTTCGCCTTCCGCAGGGTGTCCAGCGCGGCGAGCATCCGCACGTACGCCTGCGTCGGCAGTTCGCTTTGCGACGCGCGCAACGCGTTGGCCAGCCCGCGTTTCGTCATCATGTAGTGCGCCAGGTGGTCCACGATCCAGACGCGCAGCGCCTGATCGGGGGAATGTTTGGCGAGTAATTCGGGCACGATCTCGACGAGCTGGTTCACCTCGCGCTCGTAGACGGCCAGCACCAGCGACTCCGGCGTGGGGAAGTGCCGGTACACCGTGCCGACGCCGACGCCCGCTTCCTTGGCGACCGCGTTGAACGACACGTCTCCTGCCCGGCTCACGGTTTCCGCCGCCACCGCGAGGATCCGTTCGTGGTTGCGCCGGGTGTCCGCCCGCCGCGGGCTCACCGGCATCGCGCCTCCCGCGTTGTTTCGCTTGTCTGACCTGGAGCTGCTCCAGCCGCACCTGGAGTAGCTCCACTTCGTTGCGTACCGGATTCTAATCCGCTAGCCTCGTTCAAAGCGAGCCAAGCGGATGAATATCCGGTTTACCCCGGCGGCTCGTGTTCCCGAAGGGCCGTCACCACCACCATCACGCCGCAGACGTCCGCCGCGGACGGGCTGCGGGAAAGCGAACCCTACTGTGGACATTTCCCTTGAAGTCAATGGAAGAACCGAGGAGCTCGGCGTCGAGCCGGGAGTGACCCTCCTGGACGCGCTGCGCGAGCGGCTCGGCGTCACCGGCCCGAAGAAGGGCTGCGACCGCGGTCAGTGCGGCGCGTGCACCGTGCACGTCGACGGCAAGCCGGTGCTGTCCTGCCTCACCCTGGCGGCCACCGTGCGCGGTCCCGTCACCACCGTCGAAGGACTGTCCACTGAGGACGAACTGCATCCGGTGCAGCAGGCGTTCGTGGACCAGGACGCGCTGCAGTGCGGGTTCTGCACGCCCGGCCAGGTGATGTCCGCGGTCGCCGCGGTGCGCGACGACGTGTCCGACGTCCGCGAGTTCATGTCCGGAAATCTGTGCCGCTGTTCGGCTTATCCGAACATCGTGCGCGCCGTGGAGCAGGCGAGGCAGGCCGATGCGACCGTTTGAGCTCACCGCACCCGCCACGGTCGAGGACGCGCTGGGCAGCGCGGGCACCTACCTGGCCGGCGGCACCACTTTGGTCGACCTCATGAAGCTCGACGTCCTCACCCCGCAGCAGGTGCTGGACATCAACGACCTGCCGCTGCGGGGCATCGACACCGCCGACGGCCTGCGGTTCGGCGCGCTGGAGCGGATGGGCGACATCGCCGCGCATCCCGGCGTGTACCCGGCGATCTCGCGCGCGCTGCTGCTCAGCGCGTCGCAGCAGCTGCGGAACATGGCCAGCATCGGCGGAAACCTGATGCAGCGCACGCGGTGCTCGTACTTCCGTGACGTCGCGATGCCGTGCAACCGGCGTTCGCCAGGCAGCGGCTGTTCGGCGATTTCCGGCGTCAACCGGATGCACGCGATCCTCGGCACCAGCGACTCCTGCGTGGCCACCCACGCCAGCGACGTCGCGGTCGCATTGGTCGCGCTCGACGCGGAGGTCGTGCTGGCCAGCGCCGAGGGCACCCGCACGGTCGCGCTCACCGAGTTCTACCGCGAACCGGGCGACACCCCGGAAATCGAGCACGACCTGCGTCCCGGCGAGCTGATCACCGAGGTGCGCGTGCCGCGGCTCGACTGGGCGGAGAACTCCACGTACGTCAAGATCCGCGACCGGCAGTCGTACGAGTTCGCGCTGTGCTCGGCGGCGGTCGCGCTCGACGTGCGCGACGGGAAGATCGCCGACGCCCGCGTGGCGGCGGGCGGGGTCGGGACGGTGCCGTGGCGGCTGCCCGCCGTGGAAGAGGCGCTGCGCGGCGCGGAGCTCACCGAAGAAGCCTTCGCCGCGGCCGCCGTGGTGGCTGTCGAGGGGGCAAAGCCGTTGTCCGGCAACGTGTTCAAACCTTCGCTGCTGAAGCGGACGATCGTCCGCGCGCTGCTCGAACTGACCGAAGGGAGCCGGGCATGACTGCGCGGCTGGACGGTCCGCGGAAAGTCACCGGCCAGGCCGATTACGCGCTGGACCGCACTTTCCCGGGCATGCTGTACGGCTACATCGTGCTCAGCACGATCGCGCACGGCGAGATCACCGCGATGGACGTGACCGCGGCGAAAGGCGCGCCCGGGGTCGTCAGCGTCTACAGCCCGTTCGACCCGCTCGAGCTGCATCCGTTCAAGTCGCAGCTGATGGGCGACGTGTGGCTGCCGCTGCACGACCGGGACGTCGTGTTCTACGGACAGCCGATCGGGCTGGTCGTCGCGGAGACGTTCGAGCAGGCGCGGGACGCGGCGGGGCTGATCGAGGTCTCGTATCAGGAGAAGCCCGCGCAGACGTCGATGGAAGACGGGCTCGCGACCGCGGAGGACGCGCCGGAGAGCCGGGGTGCCGCGCCGTCGATCGAGGTGCTCGCCGACGGTGTCGAGTCCATTGTGGACGCGCTGGCGCAGAGCCCGGTCGTCGTGTCGCAGACGTACCGCACCGCGACGCAGAACCACGCGGCGATGGAACCGCATTCGGCGGTCGCGAAGTGGGACGGCGGCGAACTCGCCCTCTACAGCGGAAACCAGGCCAGTCACCTGCAGGCCATGGAAATGGCCGGGGTGCTGGGCATCGAGCCGTCGGCCATCCACGCGGTGAACCCGTATGTGGGCGGGGCGTTCGGCGGCAAGGCGGGCACCTCGGCTCCGGCGATGCTGGCCGCGGCGGCCGCCAAGGTGCTGGACCGTCCGGTCAAGTGCGCGCTCACCCGCGAGCAGGTGTTCACGGCGACCGCGAACCGGCCGGCCACGGTGCAGAAGGTCGCACTGGGCGCGGACCGCGACGGCACGTTGATCGCGGTGCAGCACGATTCCTGGTCGGCCACGTCGATGAGCCGGTCCTTTGTGGAGCCGACGTCGCACGGCACCTCGCGCGAGTGGTACGCGACGCAGAACCTGTCGATCAGCCAGAAGATGGTTCCGCTGCACATCCCGCCGGGCACGTTCATGCGTGCGCCGGGAGAGGCGTCGGGGTCGTTCGCGCTGGAAAGCGCTGTTGACGAACTGGCGATCGCGCTCGAGATGGATCCGATCGAACTGCGCAGGCGCAACAGTTCGCTCGCTCCTCCCGGGGTCGATTTGCAGTGGTCGAGCAAGCACCTCGACGAGTGCTACGAGATCGGGGCGCAGCGGTTCGGCTGGGCGAACCGATCGCCGCGCGGGCACGTCGACGGGGACTGGCTCGTCGGCATGGGCACGGCGACCGCGATGTTCCCGGGCCTGCGGTTCCCGGCGACGGTCGAGATCACGCTCAACGCGGACGAGACCGCGGACGTGTCCACGAGCGGCGCGGACCCGGGCACCGGGCTGCTCACCGTGCTGGCCACGATCGGGGCCGAATCCCTCGACATCGACCCGGAACGCGTCACCCCGCACCTGGGCGACTCGCGGTACGCGCCGGGCGGCATGTCCGGCGGCTCGACCGCCACGGCGAGCACCGGCACCGCGATCATGCTCGCGGCCACCGAGTTGCTCGACGAACTGGTGGCGCTCGCCGCCGAACCGGGCGCGCCGTTCGAGGGCGAGGTGGTCACGTACGCCGAGGGCCTGCTGCACGGCAACCGCGGCACCATGCCGTTCGGTGAACTGCTGCGCGCGATCGGCCGGGAATCCTTGTCCGCCAAGGGTTCCTCCGCGCCGGGCGAGGAGATGACGAAGCATTCGTTCAGCTCCTTCGGCGCGCAGTTCTGCGAGGTCCGGGTGCACCGGCTGACCCGGGAAGTCCGGGTGTCGAGGATGCTGGGCGTCTTCGACGGCGGCCGGATCATCAACCCGACGCAGGCGAGGAGCCAGCTGTCCGGCGGCATGATCTGGGGCGTGTCCGCGGCTCTGCACGAGGGGCTGGAAGTGGAGCCGAGCGGACGTTTCGCGAACGCTGACTTCGCGAGCTACCTGCTGCCGGTCAACGCCGACATCCCGGAGATCGACGTGCAGTTCGTCGAATACCCGGACACGCTGCACAACGCCGTCGGAGCCCGCGGAGTAGGCGAAATCGGCGCGGTGGGCATGGCGGCCGCGGTGGCGAACGCGGTGTGCAACGCGACCGGCATCCGGGTGCGGAGCATTCCGATCATGATTGAGGATCTGCTGGTGGAGTGACCCCGGGTGGGGGCGTCCGGGTTCGGGCGCCCCCTTATCCGGGTTGGTCTGGGGGAGTGCTGCGGGTTGCACGCTGGAATGTCGGACGGCGGGCAGCCAGCGAGTCGAGCTGGGTGTGATGCGCCGGAGTGCCGCGCGGCGGGGCTCGGAGTGGCGGGCCGGTAGTGCGCTGGAGCCTCGTGCACCGGCGAACTCCCGAGCGCGGCGGCGGGAGAGCGGGCGAACCCGGAGCGCGGCGGCGCTGCGCCGGAGGGCGGCGTGCTGGGGAACTTCGACGGCGAGGCCGGGTCACGCGCGGAAGCGTTGCGTGGGGGCCCGGGGCTGTGGCCGGGGAGTGTTGGCGGGCGCGCTGAAACCTGAGCTGTGAGCGGGCAGCGCGCCGAAGTCAGACCCAGAGCGGCGGCAAGTAGCTCGCGCGGGCGTGCCCGGAACGTCGGGCAGCGCATTCCGGAGCGCGTGCGAGGTCGGTCGTAGAGCAGCACTGAAGGCACGGCACCGGGCCACGAAGTCGATGAAGCCGCGATTCTCCTGGCGCAGCGGAACCCGGCCAAAGCGACGCGCCTCCCGTTTCAGCACGACGCCACGAACCACCACCGGAACTGCTCCTCGGCCCCATTCACCCCATTGCCCACATCCGGAAAATTGTCCTCAGCTGTGCCCCGCCGGTCTGACCCGAGCGGTCTTGATGCGTCCTCCGCAGGTCAGCGGCCAGATTCTGCTCGCCATTTTCCCCTCGCGAGAAATTCGCTCGTGCTTCCGCTCCCGGGCGGTATGGTTTCGTGGGCACTTGTTCGGGGAGGCTGGCGAATGGACGCAGCACCGGCCGGGAGTGCGGACCTGCCGCGAAGAGGCGGGGTCGGCTCGTATCGCGGATCCGAACCGGGCGTTCCGCTGATCGGCCGGGACGCCGAATTCGCTGTGCTGGCAGGGGCGATCGCCGCCGCGGGCCGGGGAAAAGGAGGCGCTGCTCTCGTCTGCGGGCAGCCTGGGATCGGCAAGTCCCGGCTGGCCGCGGAGGCGATCGGGGCGGCTCGCGGCAAGGGATTCGCGATTGTCGAGGGACGCGCGGACCCGTTGTTGTCGGGCCTTTCGTACGCGCCGATCGTCCAGGCTTTCCGCGGCCATCTGAGTGAATCCGCCGGTTTTTCTCCGGAGCCCGGTAATCTCGGCGCATTGTTCCCCGATCTGCGTCCGGTTTCGCCCGAATCCGGGGATCCGGGACTGCAGCGCACCCGGATGTGCGAGGCGGTGCTCGCGGCGACCCGGCAGCTCACCGTCGGCAGCCCGGTGCTGCTCGTCGTCGACGATCTGCATTGCGCTGATCGGGGGACCATCGAACTGCTGCACTATCTCGGGCGCAACGCGGAGGAACTGCCGCTGCTCGTGATCGGGTGTTTCCGCTCGGGCGTCGACAACGAGGCGCTCGACGCGATGGCCGAGGCGACCCGGCGGCATCAGGCGGGAAGGCTGCTCGAACTCGCGCCGCTCACCGACCAGGCGGTGCGCGATCTGGTGCAGCACGTCCTCGGCACTCCGCCGCCGCTGGCGTTGCTGCGTGCGGTCACGGCGCGGGCGTCCGGGTTCCCGTTGTTCGTTGTCGCGCTGACCCGGCATCTCGTCGCCAGCCGGATGTGCGGGCCGCTGCCCGAGGTGATCCGGGACATCGTGCGGGAGCAGATCAGCCGGCTCGGCGAGGCGGACCGGCGGCTGCTGGAGGTGGTCGCGGTCGCCGGGACGCACGGGCGGCCGGAGGTGCTGGCCGATGTCTCCGGGATGAGTGTGTCCGCGCTGCACGCGGCGTTGCGGCGGTTGGTCGGGCGTCGGCTGGTCACCGAACACCAGTCGGAGGTCGAGCCGCATTATCAAGTGGCGCATCCTCTTTACGCAGAGGCGGTTTATCACGAACTTCTGCTGGGGGAGCGGAGGGCGCTGCACGCGGCGATCGGGGCGGCGCTGCATCGCGCGGACCGGACCGTCGCGGCGGCGCCGCACTACGCGGCCGGCGGGAACAGCGTTCCGGTGGACCGGGCGATCGAGGCGTTCAGCGCGGCGGGCACTCGGGCGTTGACCGTCGGGGACTTGGACGAAGCTGCCGAGTACCTCGCGGCCGCGTTGCGACGCGCGCGGGACGCGCGGCCGGACGCGGTGCCCGCGTTGCTTGTCGACTTAGCGAGATTGCAGCAGGGGCGTGGCCGGTTGGACGAGGCCGCCGAGCTGTTGCAGGACGCGGTCGCGCTCAGCGAGCGGCGGGGCCAGGACACCGAGCGCCGACGGGCGTGGCGGCATCTGCAGGCGCTGCTCGAAGTCGAGCGCGGGAACCTTCCGGCGGCGGTCGGGCTGGCCAGGGCGAGCGGCCGGCGTCCGGACACGGATCCGCCGACGCGGTTGCTGGTCCATTGGATCATCGCGCTGCGGCACGGCGATTTCCCGGAACTGGCGGTGATTTCGCGGGAACTCGTCGCGCTTCCGTCCACAAGCGACACTCCGGGGGCGCATTCGGTCGCGCATCTCGGAGCCGGGGCGCTGGCGGCGTTGGCGGGTGATGTCGAGGCAGCGGTCGTCGAGTTGCGCAGTGCGCTGGAGCTTGCGCTTCGCTGCGGCGACGAAGGTCCGCGGCTCGCGTTCGCTCCGCGGATGATGCTCAACGGCTTGTCGACGCTGCGCGGTGACCTCGTCACGGCGATCCGGGTCGCGGACGTCAGCAGTACTCCAGCGGTCCGGCAATGGCTGCCGTCCGCCACGTGTTACCTGCAGACGATGCTCGCCACTACGCGGTACTTCTCCGGCGATCTCCGTACGGCACTGTCTGAAATGGACAGCGCGGTGGCCGAGGCGCGCCGAGTCGGGCAGGATCGGTTGGTGGGGCGAACCCTTGCGGGACGGGCGTTTGTCCGTGCTGAACGTGGTCACCTTGATGAGGCGGCGGCGGACCTGGCGGATGCGCGCAGGCATTACGACCCTTCGCAGATCGATCTACTGGACGCGTTCGACCTGGCGGCGACGGCGTTGGCGGTGCGGCGCGGGGTGGCGGCACAAGCCCCGGCGTTGACCGACACGCTGCCGTTCGGCGACACGCAGCTCAACTGTCTCCGGGTGTCCTTCGCTGGATACGCCGCGGTGCAGCGGGGAGATCTGGCGGAGGCGGACCGCGTGGTCGGTCTGCTTCGCGGGGCGGGCAGCAATGCTCCGGTCCTGCACGCGCTGGCCGACCGCCAGCAGGGATTCGCAGAGGCGGCCCGGGGGAATGCGACCGAGGCAGTCGACCGGCTGCGTGGTTCGGCGTCCGTGCTTCGCGGATTCGGGATGGATCTGCTTGCCGCGCAAGCGGAATTGGAGCTGGCGGAACTGCTGGAACCGTCGGAAGCGGAGGTGGTGGCGTCTTCGGCGACGGCGGCGTTCACCGCGGCGGGCAGTGCGCCCTGGCCGGAGCGGATCGTGAAGCAGGGGCATTCGGTTCCGGCGCAGCGGTCCGGGCCGCTCACCCGGCGGGAGTCGGAGATCACCGTGCTCGTCGGGAAGGGGCTGTCGAACGCGGACATCGCCTCCGCGCTGTTTCTCAGCGAGCGGACGGTGGAGACGCATCTGCGCAACGTCTACCGCAAGCTCGGGCTCAAATCCCGGGTGCGGCTCGCGCAGTGGGTTCGCGACCGGCGCGCTCGCTGACCGAGGGCAGGGCCCCGGAAAAGGAATATGCCGAATTGACCGGCCGGCACTGGGAAGAACGGTGACGTCGCGGTGACGGGTCTCGATCACACTGCCCGGGTGGTCCAGTGATCGGGAGGGTCCTCGATGGAGCAACGCGTCCGGGTGCCCGCGCCAGCTGAACCCGAGCCGGAACCCGGGCGCGGAGGGAATCCTCTCGAACCGGACATCCGGCATTTCATGGAGCAGCGCTTCGGCCAGGACTTCAGCCAGGTGCGCGTGTACTCGGACGCCGATTCGGCGGCCTGGCTGGGCGCGAAGGCGTACACGGTGGGCGAGCGGATCGTGTTCGGTACTGGGGAATACCGGCCGGAGACGACGTCCGGCAAGCGATCCCTCGCGCATGAACTGGCGCACGTCGTCCAGCAGCGCCGTGGTGGTGGACCGGCAGCGGGACATCAGCTCGAACGGTCGGCGGACGTGGCGGCGGACGCAGTAGTCGGCGGCGGGCCGGTGAGCGTGTCCGGGGCCAGCGCGCCTGGTGTCGCCCGGCAGGCCGAGCCGGACACCCGGGTGGTGGTCACGAATCTTCGCGGCAACCGGATCTTCGGGGCGGCGCGGGTGGCGGCTGCGGTGTTGTCCACGCCGTTGCGGCTGCTGGGGTGGGCGATCACCGGTGCCGCGATCGGGATGCGTGCTTCCGGGAACGCCGGTGCCGGAGTCGGAGCGGGCGCGGGACAGGACACGATGGTCTTCGTCAACATCGAGTCCGGCGAGGTGACCACCGACGTCATCGGTTACGGCGAACTCGGGGTCGGCGTCACCGCGGGTGGCAGCGAAGCGATCGTCGTGGCGTTCCGGCTCGGTCCGGCTGGCCGGGCGGGCAATGTGTCCGGGGCATATGCGGGCGGGAGCGTCAACGTCGCGGCGAAACTGCTCGCTGGGGTGGGATTCTCGGTCAGTACTGGGCTTTTCTCGGGGGAGGAAGGCTGGGTGGCGGCCGCGTTCAGTCTCGGTGCCGAAGCTGGCGCGCGAGCGTCGGGCAGTTACGGCGTGAGCGTGTCGGACACAGTCGCGCCCGCGGTCGCCGCGTGGACTCAGCGAGTCGCGACGGGACTGGCGTCGGGGGTGCAGACGGCGGGCGCGGTCGCGCAGGGCGTCAGCAGTGTGGTGGCGCAGATGTTCGGCAGCGTGATCGGCATATTCGACTCGGCCAATTGGGATCTCACCGGGTATACGCCGGCGGAACAGCAGGCGTGGCGCGAGTTCGGCGGATACCTCGCGCGGGTGATCACCAGCACCACCCTCGACCGGTTTCTCGCCGGGGAAGCTCAGGGCGTGCCGGTGTCGCAGCGGATCGCGTCGATCGGGGATGTGGGGGTGTTCATCCGGGTGTCCGAGGCGATCAACGCGCGGTACCGCCGAATGGCTGGCGGCGCGCTGCGGGCGGGTGACGAGATCTGGCCCGCCAACGCGTTCAACCGGCGCACGTATCTTCAGTTCCTTTCTTTCCTGCGGGACCAGCGGCTGCTGGCCGGGGCCGGTCCGGGAGGGTCGTTCGCGCCGGTGCGGGAACGACCGTGAACGAAGTTACGTGGTAGCACGGATGGCGCGGCGGCGGGCCGGTCACGATCATCGGAGTTCGACCGGCAGTGCTCCCGGGGGACGTTGCCGAGGATCGAGGGGGTGTCGGTTCGGATGGTCGGTTCGCGGACAGAAACGGTGGACTACGAATCGGGAGAGGGAACTGGAACGGCGTCGGTGCTTGTCGTGCAGACGTTGCCGGCCTTCGCGGTGGACGGCGCGGCTGATGCGCGACCGCTTTCCCGTGCGGCTCAACGGTTAGTGACTTACCTGGCGCTTCGAGACCGGCCCGTGCGGCGGGCCGAAGTGGCGCACGTGTTGTGGGCGGACTCGTCGGAGGAACACGGTGCGGCGAGCCTTCGCACCACGTTGTGGCGGATTGGCCGGGTGCATCGGGATTTGGTGCAGGCGACGGCTGAGCGGCTGTCGCTCTCGGACACTGCGGCTGTTGACGTGCAAGCCGCGTCGAGCCTGGCGCGTTCGCTCGCGTCCGCCGGCGCGGAGCTGCCCGACGACAGCGAGCCAGTGATCGGCTTGCTGTCGACCGATCTGCTGCCGGATTGGTACGACGACTGGTTGTTCGTCTTTCGTGAGCGGTGGCGGCAGCTTCGCTTGCACGCGCTGGAATGCCTGGCGGGGCGGCTCGGCGAAGCGGGCCGGTTTTCCGAGGCGATCGACGCCGCGCTGACGGCGGTCGATGCTGAACCGCTGCGGGAAAGCGCACATCGCTGTTTGATCCGCGTCCACCTTCTTGAGGGGAATCGCGGCGAGGCGGTGCGGGCTTATCGCGCGTTGGCGGAACTGCTGCACACCGAGCTCGGTGTGCAGCCCAGCCCTGGCGTGCGGGCTCTGCTCGCTTGATCCGGGTGCCAGGGACCTGAGGCGGTGTTGTGGCTCTGCCGTACATGAGGGGAACCCTGAGGGAATCAGATTCCCTCAGGGCGGCCCTCACGGACTCGCGGAAGCGGTCACGCGAGCCTCAGCCGGTGGCATCGGGTGACGGTGCGGTGACGGGGAACCGTTGTACTGCACCGTATGGCAGGTGCGGACCCGGAGCGAATCGCGCTGCACGTCCTTCGGGCGTGGTGCACTTCCGAAGGACAGCTGCGGGTCCGCATCACGACCACCGCGGACGTGCGCACCGACGCGACGACGTCGGAGGTTCTCACGACCCGCGAACAAGTTCTCGCGTCGGTGGACCGCTGGCTGAGCCGGATCGGCGCGCAGGACGGCGACGTGACGCCGCGGTGACGGAACCAGTGCACGCTCACGACCACGGCCGAGAAAGCCGCGGAGGGAGACGGCCATGCCCATCACGCCCACCTTTCCGGGTGTCTACATCGACGAACTGCCGAGCGCGGTTCGGACCATCACCGGGGTGCCCACCTCGGTCGCGGCTTTCGTCGGCACCGCACCGCGCGGCGTCACGAACGTGGCGGTGCACATCACCAGCTGGGAGGACTACGAACAGCAATTCGGCGGCCTCGACCCGGCGAGCGACCTCAGCTACGCGGTCTGGCAGTTCTACCAGAACGGCGGCAGCGAGGCCGAAATCGTGCGGGTGACCGGCACCGCGCCGCCTGCCAGTGCTGATCAGCCCGCGGCCGACGACACCGCGCCGGCCAAGGCGCTACCGGCGAAAATCGTTCTGGCGCCGAGCGGGCCGACGCTCTACGCGCGCGGAGAAGGGACCTGGGCCAACGGAACGCTGCTGGCGCGGGTCGACCACGAGACCGCCAAGGACGACCTCAACCAGCTGTACAACCTGACTGTTCACGACCGGACCAGCAAGGTCACCGAGCAGTACCTCAACGTCAGCATCGACAAGAACTCCCCGCGCTCGTTGACGAACGTCATCGCGTCGTCGGGATTGATCGGGTCGGTGGAGAACATCGACAAGCGGCCGGACGCGCACAGTTCCGACAAGCTGGAAGTCGGGCAGGATCCGTTCCAGGACACCACGAAGGACGGCATCTGGTACACCGCAGCGAGCCAGGGCGTCGACGGGCCGACGCCGAGGACCGAGGACTTCCTCGGCGACCCCGGACAGCAGTCCGGCATCTACGCCTTGCTCAAGACCGACATCTTCAACATGCTCTGCCTGCCGGGAGCTCCGGGGCTGATCGGCGGCTCCGCGCAGATCCTGGCCAAGGCGTTGAAGCTGTGCGTCGACCGCAGGGCGATGCTGATCGTGGACCCGGATCCGAATTGGAAGACGACGAACGCGGTCTCCGGCGCGGTGAAGGACTCCACCTTCGTCCTCAACGACGACAACGCCCGCAACGCGGCGCTGTACTTCCCGCGCGTCAAACAGCCGGATCCCAAGCAGGAGAACAGGGTTCGCGAATTCCCTCCGTGCGGGATGATCGCGGGAACGTGGGCGCGCACGGATGTCCAGCGGGGCGTCTGGAAGGCTCCAGCGGGCACCGAGGCGACGTTGAGCGGCATCAGCGGCCTCACGGTCCAACTGTCCGATCCGCAGAACGGTGTGCTCAACCCGCTCGGCGTCAACTGCCTGCGCGGCATGCCGTCGGTGGGGAACGTGATCTGGGGCGCGCGCACTCAACGCGGCGCGGACGTGCTCGCGAACCAGTGGAAATACCTGCCGGTGCGGCGATTGGCGCTCTTCATCGAGGAAAGCCTGTTCCGCGGCACGCAGTGGGTGGTGTTCGAACCGAACGACGAACCGTTGTGGTCGTCGATCCGGCTCAACGTCGGCGCGTTCATGAACAACCTGTTCCGGCAGGGCGCTTTCCAGGGGCGTACGCCGAAGGACGCCTATCTCGTGAAATGCGACGCGACGAACAATCCGCAGAACGACATCGACCGCGGCATCGTCAACATCCTGGTCGGGTTCGCCCCGCTGAAGCCCGCCGAGTTCGTGCTCATCCACATTCAGCAGCTCGCCGGTCAGATCCAGGTGTAGCAGGAGGCAGACGTCATGTCCGACAGCAAGACGAAGCGGCGCGATCCGTACAAGAACTTCCGGTTCCGGGTGAAGTTCGCCGGCGGCGACTATCTGCTCGGGGTCAGCAAGATCACCGGGTTCAAGCGGAGCACCGAGGTGATCAAGCACCGGTCCGGCGGCGATCCGGCGACCAGTGCGAAGCTGCCCGGCCGCACCGAATACGACGCGATCACCCTCGAACGCGGCGTCACCGCGGACAAGGTGTTCGCGCAGTGGGCGAACCGGGTGTGGAGTTTCGCCAACTCCGGGCAGGGGCTGGAGACCTCGCTCAAGGACTTCCGCCGCGACCTCATCGTCGACGTGTTCGACGAGGGCGGCCAGAAAGTACTGTCCTATCAGGTCTTCAACTGCTGGGTCTCGGAATGGCAGCCAGTATCCGATTTGGACGCCAACGCCAACGCGGTCGCCGTGCAGCACATCAAGGTCGAGAACGAGGGGTGGGTCGCCGAGGAGGTTCCGGAGCCGCAGGAGACGTTCTTCGAAGATCCGGCGTGATGCTCACCGAAGCGAGCCTTCTCGATGTGTGGGAGGCGGCGCACGGGTTGGGTGCGGTACGGCGGGCGCTCGCGCTGGCTGTCGCGGGCGGCGCGGAACCGGGCGAGGTCGGCGATCTCGCGGTGGGCCAGCGGGACGAGTTCCTGCTGGCCCTGCGGGAGCGGTGCTTCGGGACTGCGTTTCCGTGTCTGGTGAGCTGTCCTTCGTGCGGTGAGGAACTTGAGCTGGAACTTTCGAGCCGGGATCTGCGTCCGTCGCAAGTGGACGCTTCCGGGGTCGTGGCTGTCGACGGGTACGAGATCGAGTTCCGCCCGGTGACGAGCCGGGATCTGCTGGAAGTCCACAGTAGACGGACGTTGCTCGAACGGTGTGTGGTGACCGCGCGGCTAGGCGAGCAGGAGGTGGAGCGGTCCGAGTTGTCGGACGCGGTGCTCGGCGCGCTCCCGGACGCGTTGGCCGCGGGAGATCCGCAGGCGGACGTCCGGATCGACCTGGACTGCGCGGTGTGCGGTCACCGGTGGGCGTCTCCGTTCGACATCGCGGTTTATCTGTGGACGGAACTGGAAGCTTGCGCGCGGCGGCTGTTGTACGACGTGCACGCGCTGGCGCTCGCCTACGGCTGGTCGGAGGCGGAGGTGCTCGCGGTGAGTCCTGGGCGGCGCCGCCGGTATCTGGAACTCGCGGGGACGATGGCATGAACGATTTCGTGGACCGGCTGCTCGGCCGGATCGACGCACCGCCGATCCGGCCGCTCGTGCCGACGTTGTTCGAACCCGCGAGTCCGGTCGGGGCGGAGCCTGAGTTGCCGATGGGCACGTTCACTGAATCGGCACAGAAGCCTGTGGTCATAAGGGAAACCGAACGTGTTCGTGAGACGCCGGGGCTGGAGCGGGTTATCCGGGAAACCTTGGCGACGCTTCCGGGGCCGGTCGAGCGCGTCCGCGAGAGCGAAGTGTCACACACGGAGCGGGTCGAAAGCG
This sequence comes from Amycolatopsis sp. NPDC003676, assembly GCF_053587275.1. Classification (NCBI taxonomy): domain Bacteria; kingdom Bacillati; phylum Actinomycetota; class Actinomycetes; order Pseudonocardiales; family Pseudonocardiaceae; genus Amycolatopsis; species Amycolatopsis sp. NPDC003676. The sequence goes on along the minus strand of NZ_JBSFNS010000074.1, from coordinate 21,078 downwards.
TCCATGAAACCCAGGTGCCGCAACCGAAACCGTCCGAACGCGTTCTCGAATCGCCGGTGCCGTCCCCAAAGGTGGTCGAACGCGTCCGCGAGGTTCCGGTGCCGGGCCAACCGGGCGCGGTGGTTCGGGAAAGCGTCGTCGAATCTCGGACACACACCGAGCGCGCGACCGTTTCCCACTCGGCGAAGGTCACCGAATCGCTGCTGGAACGCGAAGTGCGGACAGAACACCGGCAGCGAGAGACGGTACTGCAGTCAGCCGTCGCGGCGGAGCCACAAACCGCTCCAGCAGCACCAGAACCCGTGCGGGCCGCACCGGTACAGGCGGTCGAACCGGTCCGCGCGCATCCAGTCGTGCGTCCCCAGCCCGAACCGGCACCGCCGTCCCCGCGGCAGCAGCAACCTTTGGTGATCCGGCGGCAGCAGGCACCGGCTCAACCGGATGTGCACATCAGCATCAGCCGGGTCGAGGTCACGGCTCGTCCGGAACCGGCAGCGGCTGCGGCACCGAAACCGCGGCAGGAACGGAAACCGTTGCTGAGCCTCGACGACTACCTCCGGGAGCGGGGATGAGTGACGCCAACGCGATCGAGGCCGTGACCGAGGCGCTGGTCCAGCTGGTGCTCGAAGGCGCGCGCGAGGTCGAGAGCGGAGCGAAGGTCGAAGCGCGGCCGCCGCACGAGACGCCGGGGCCGAGCGGCGATCCGCAGCTCAACCTGTTCCTCTACCAAATCGGCATCGACGAGTCGCTGCGCAACGAGGATCCCGTAGGGCTGCGGCCCGGGGAGCACGGCGATCCGCAGCTGCCGCTCGTCCTGCACTACCTGCTCACCGCGTATGTGCCGGGCGGTGCGGACACTATCGCGCACCGGATGCTCGGCGGTGCGCTGCGGACGCTGCACGAGCATCCGCACCTCAGCCGCGCGCGACTCCGGCAGGTGCAGTCGCCCAGCAACGTGTCGGAACAGTCCGAGCTGATCCGGCTCACCTGGCAGTCCTTCGTGGAGAAGGACATCTACTCGCTGTGGTCGGCGTTCCAGACCAGCTATCGGCTCACCGTCGCGTTCGAGGCCGGGCCGGTGCTCATCGACAGCCGCCGCCCGCCGCGTACGGCGGTGCCGGTGCTGCGTCGGGGCGCGCTGGACCGGGGGCCGGAAGCGGCGGCCAGCGTCGAATCGCCGTACCCGCAGCTCACCGCCGCGGTGCCGGTCGCGGTCGGTCCGGACGGTCTTGAGCACGAGCAGGCTTCGGTCAAGCTCGGCGGACGCGTCGTGCTGCGGGGTGCGAATCTCGACCAGGCGAACGAGGTCCGGTTGTCGCATCCGCTGCTGGCCGGGCCGGTGTCGATTCCGGTCGTGCCGGGAAGCGCGGCCGAGGTCCGGTTCGAGCTGACCGGGCCGCCGCAGGCGTTTCCGGCCGGGCTGTGGTCGGTGGCGGTGGTGTCCGGCACGACGGCGACGAACGAGGTTTCGCTCGCGGTCGCGCCCGAGATCACCAGCGGGATGCCGATGACTGTGCAGCGCGACGGGACTGACGCGGTGGTCCAGCTGGTCTGCCGTCCTCCGGTGCGGACCGGGCAGCCGGTGCTGCTGGTCCTCGGGTCGCGGTCGGTGCTGGAGCGGCGTGCGGTCGCGGCTCAGCCAGAGGATCAGGTGACGGGCGCGGACCTGACCTTCGACGTCCCGGACGCGCCGGTGGGCACCCATCTCGCCCGCCTCCGGATCGGCGGCGTGGACAGTCTGCTGGTCGACCGCACCGGGCCGAAGCCGGTGTTCGACGCCACGCAGACGGTGACGATCTTATGACCTGGGAAGCGGCGAACGGACGCTTCCTCGCCGCGTCGCTGGAGTGGTTGCGGGAGGTGCTGCGGCACCCTGGCGAAGCGGTCTCGACCGCCGCTGTCGACGAAGCCGAGACGATCGGCCCGCCGCCCGCGCTGACTGTGCTGGCGGCGCGGCTCGGGCTGTCCCGGTTCGAGCGGGACACCTTGCTGCTGTGCGCGGCGGTCGAGCTGGATCCGTCGATCGCCGGGCTTTGCGCCGAGGCGCACGGCAATCCGCACATGGCGTATCCGACGTTCGGGCTGGCTCTTCACGTGTTGCCCGATCCGGCGTGGGAAGCCGTATCGCCGCAAGGCGGTCTGCGGTACTGGCAGCTCATCGAGGGTGTTTCCGGGCAGGGCGTGGTGTCCGCGCCGCTGCGGGCCGCCGAGCGTGCGGTCAGCTATCTGAAGGGGCTCAACAGTCTTGACGACCGGCTGAGTCCGCTGGTCACGCCTCTGGCCCGCACGGAGTTGTCGGCCTCGCAGCAAAGGGTTGCCGAGGAAGTCGCCAGTCAGTGGGCGCTCGCCGGTCCGGTTCAGCTCACCGGTGCCGACGAGGCCGCGAAACGACAGATCACCGCGCATGCGGCGGAGATCTCCGGCCTGGCGGCGTATCGACTTGATGCGTCCGCGTTGCCCGCGCAGCCGGTGGAGTTGGACCTCCTTGCCCGGAGCTGGCAGCGCGAGGCCGCGTTGCTGCCGCTGGCGTTGTACCTCGAAGACGAGGGCGGAGCCCGGTTTCTCGACCGGATCACCGGACCGGCGGTGCTCGCCGTGCGGGAAGGCGGGCCGGGTCTCCGATCGATCGAGGCCAGCCCGCCGACGCCGGCGGAACGGGCGGTGGCGTGGCAGGAAGCGCTCGGGAGCGATCAGCCGGTGATCGACGCGCTGGCCGCGCAGTTCGCGCTCGACCTGCCCGGCATCGCGGCGGCGGCCGCGGTCGCGGGGGCCGATCCGGAGAAGGTGTGGCAGGAATGCCGCGTCCGCACCCGGCCGCGGCTGGACGGACGCGCGCAGCGGCTCGAGTCGACGGCGAGCTGGGACGATCTCGTGCTGCCGGAGCAGTCCCGCCTGTTGCTCGGCGAGGTCGCCGATCAGGTGGGCCAACGCACGAGGGTGCACGAGACGTGGGGTTTCGGCGAGCGCGGGCTTGGCTTGAGCGTCCTGTTCGCCGGACCGACCGGAACCGGCAAGACGATGGCGGCCGAGGTGCTCGCGAACCGGCTGGCGCTGGACCTCTACCGGATCGATCTGTCCACAGTGGTCAGCAAGTACATCGGGGAGACCGAGAAGAACCTGCGGAAGCTCTTCGACGCGGCCGAGGGCGCGATCCTGTTCTTCGACGAGGCGGAATCGCTGTTCGGCAAACGCGGCGAGGTCCGCGACGCGCACGACCGATACGCCACCATCGAGGTCGACTACCTGCTGCAGCGGATGGAAGCCCACCGCGGCCTGGCGATCCTGGCGACCAACATGCGTTCGGCGCTGGACACCGCCTTCATGCGCCGCCTGCGGTTCGTGGTCGAGTTCGCCTTTCCCGGCCCAGTTGAGCGGAAGATCATGTGGCAGAAGGCATTCCCGACCCGCGCGCCGTGCGAAGGCCTCGACTTCGGTCGGCTGGCGCAGCTGCAGACGAGCGGCGCGATGATCCGCAACATCGCGCTCAACGCGGCTTTCCTCGCGGCGGCTGCTGGATCGTCGATCACGATGGAGACCGTGCTGGCTGCCGCGCGTACTGAGTTCCGGAAGCTTGAACTTCCCGTGCCGGAACGGGATTTCCGGCGGTGATCGAGGTCCGGATCGATCGGCTGGTGCTGACCGCGTTGTCCGAGGATCCCGGTCAGCTTCGCGACGCCGTGCAAGCCGAGTTGGCGCGCCAGATGGCGGCTGCCGCGCCGCGCCGGGGTTGGCGGGAAGCACGGCGGCGGGTCGTGCTGGCCCAGCTCGCGGAAGGCACGCTCGCGGAGGCGATCGCACGGTCGATTCACCACGGCATCCGCCAGGTGGCCGGCTGAGCGGTGACGCCTCGGTGACGGGGTCCCGGCACGCTTGGCGGCAAGGCGTTCCGCCGTTCGCTGGGGAGGACTACGACGATGACCACCTTTCCGCAGAGCCTGAATCCCGTCCGGGGCGGGTTCGTGCTGGTGGATCCGGACAGCGGGCGGGCGTCGAAGACGATTCCGTTCCAGTACAACCCGGACACGCTCACCCGGACCCTGCAGGTGCAGGGCCTCGGCGGCGAACCGGGCGACCGGCTGGAAGCGTTGCGGCTCAAGGGGCCTTCGCACGAGTCGTACCGGTTCGAGGCCGAGTTCGACGCCACCGCGGCGCCCGACAGGTTTCCCGACGGATTGTTTCCGGTGCTGTGCGCGCTCGAAAAGAGCCTTTCGCCGACGTACACCCAGTTGTACAACGAAGATCTGCTGGCCGGGCAAGGACAGCTGGAAATCGTGCCGGTAGAGGCACCGCTGACGGTGCTTGTGCTCGGCCCTAAACGTGTACTGCCGGTGCGGATCACCGACTTCAGCGTCGCCGAGGAAGCGTTCGACGCCGCGCTCAATCCGATCCGGGCCAAGGTCAGCATCACCGTCCGAGTGCTCACTGTGGACGATCTCGGCTACCCGCATCCCGGCGATCCGGGGGCGCGCGCCAAGGGCGGAACGCTGTACCTGACGTATCTCCAGCAGAAAGAACGCTTCGCCGATGGGGTCAACAACCCAGTGACCGACGTCGGCGTGCCGACCGTCTAGGAGGTGCTTGATGTTCTCCGCGACCAGTCGTTACTACAGCCTGCCCACCGCGGTCTGCGACCTTCCCGACGGTCGTTCGGTCCGCTTCGTCCAGCGGCGGTTGCTGCCGCAGCCGGAGCAGCTCGCGCAGATCGGCGAGCGCGTGGTCAAGCCTCGCGACCGGCTCGATCGCATCGCGGGCGAGGTGTTCGGCGACGCCGAGCAGTGCTGGCGGATCGCCGACGCGAACCGGGCGATGGATCCGGACGCGCTGACCGCGGAGCCGGGCCGCCGGCTGCGGATCACGCTGCCGCCCGGGATTCCGGCGGGAGGGACCGGTGGGTAAGAGCTTTCAGCTGCAGTTGATGATCGGCCGCGTGCTCGCCGCGCCGGTGCCCCGTGATCTGATCGACGCGTTGCAGTCCGTGCAGGTCACCTCGTCCGCGGGCGAGCGCAGCGGGTTCCAGCTGACCTTCGCGGTGAGCCGGAAATCGGTGCTCACCCGGACGTTGCTGCCGTCCGGGCTGCTCGATCCGCCCGCGCGGGTCGTGCTCTCGGTGATCGTCGGCGGTTCGGCGGACGTGCTGATGGACGGCGTGATCACCCGGCACGAGATGAGCCCGGGCGCAGGTCCCGGCGAATCGCGGCTCACGGTGACCGGCGAGGACCTCACCGCGCTGATGGACCTGCGGTACGAGGAAGAGATCTTTCCCGGGATGTCGCTGCAGGTGCGGGTGCTGAAGATCCTCGCGAAGTACGCGATGTACGGAATCGTGCCCGCGCCGGCGCCGGTGCTGCTGTGGGAACCGGAGCCGCCGCAGTCGAAAATCGACGGCCAGTCCGGCAGCGATCTCAGCTATCTCCGGGAACTGGCGCGGCAGGCGGGCTACGCGTTCTACTTGATCCCGGGTCCGGTGCCGGGTGCGAGCATCGGGTACTGGGGGCCGGAAATCCGGGCCGGGGTCGTGCAGCCCGCGCTCACTGTCGATTCCGGGACCGCGACCAATGTGGAATCCCTGTCGTTCAGTTTCGACGGAATGTCCCGGAAGCAGTACACGATCCGGATCACCGAGCCGCACACCAAGATCGGGTTTTCCATTCCGGTGCCGGACCTCGCGTTGCTGCGGCCGCCGCTGGCCGCTCGTCCCGCGGTGACCCTGCAGGAGCAGCCGTTGCCGGACCTGGCCGGCCGGTCCACGACGGAGATTTTGCTGCGCGGCCTCAGCAAAACCGCGAAGGCCGCCGACGCGGTGACCGGACAGGGAAAGCTCGACGTGCTCCGGTACGGCCACGTGCTCAAGTCCCGCGCGCTGGTCGGCGTGCGCGGCGCGGGGCTCGCGTACGACGGCCTCTATTACGTCAACCGGGTCACCCACGAGATCAAACGCGGCGAGTACAAGCAGAGTTTCGGACTGGCCAGGGACGGTTTCGTCCCCTTCTCCCAGCAGGTGAGCGCATGACCGAAGAAACGCGTTTCGACGGCACCTACCAGGGCGAGGTGGTGTCCAATGTGGACCCGCTCGGACTGGACCGGCTGCTCGTGCGGGTCGGCGAGGTGTTGGGCGACAACGCCATCTGGGCGCGGGCGAGCACCGCGACGCCGGGCATGAACGTGGTGCCGCTGATCGGGTCCGGGGTGTGGATCGAGTTCCAGGGCGGCGACATCGGCCGCGCGGTGTGGACCGGGTTCCGGCGCGACGTGGCCGAGGAAGGACCGCCGATCGCGTCGAGCATCCTGCCCGGCGTGCCGCAGGTCGTCATCGGGACGCCGCTCACTCCGTTCGGCGTTCCGCCGCAGAACTACCTTCTCATCACCCAGCAACCCGGCCCGACCGGCGGCATCCAGCTGCAGATCCTGGGACCGTCCGGGCCGTACATCAAGCTCAACGAGACCGGGATCGAACTGTCCTGCGGTCCCGGTCTCGCGTCGATCCGGCTGGCCGGGACCTCGGTCATCGTCAACAACGGCACCTTCGTCGTTCCGAACTAGGAGGTGCGGGGATGCCGGGCTTTTTGCTCCACAGTGGAATGACGATGACCTGTCCGCACGGCGGCGCGGTGACCGCGATCCCGGCCGGGCCGCCCGCGGCGCTGGTGAACGGGATGCCGGTGCTCACCACGAAAGACCAGCTGATCGTCGCCGGATGCACGTTGACTCCGCCGTGCGCGACGGTGCAGTGGACGAACCTCTCGTCCCTGCTGGGTGGCGGGACGCCGATGCTCACGCAGCTGCCTCCGGCTGGCCAGGGCGGCGGTACTTGCCTCGGCTCGCTTTCGCCCGGCCCGCCGATCGTGCTTGTCATGCAACAGTTCGTCACGGGGAGGTGACCACTGTGGACATCGACTTCCCGTTCCATTTCGACCAACGCGGCCGGGTCGCGGAAACCGGCTACGCGAACCACGTGCTCGACCTGATCGAGCAGCTGCTTTTCACCACGCCGGGGGAGCGCGTGATGCGCCCGGACTTCGGCTGCGGACTGCTGGACCTGGTGTTCGAGCCGAACAGTCCGGAGCTGGCGGCGGCAGTGCAGGCGTCGGCGGAAGGCGCGTTGCACCGCTGGCTCGGCGACCTGATCACCGTGCAGCACCTGGAAGTCACCGCCGAGGAAAGCACTTTGCGGATCGAGATCGGCTACATCCTCCTCGCGACCGGCGAACGGCGCGAGGACGTCATCACCGGGAGGGCGCCGTGATCGGTTGTGCGGACGAACGCCGCCGGGCGGACGTGCGCGTCGCGGGCGGCAACGGGATCGATTCGGTGGGCGTGAGCGACGACGGTCGTTCGCTCACGGTGGGATTCTTCGGCAAGGTGCCGGAAGACCTGGTACCGGCCAACTTCCGGATCGAAGGCGGACGGCGGGTTACCGGGATCGCGGTCGTCGCGGTCGAACTGTGGGCGAGCGACGATCCGGACCTCGCCGACGCGGTGCGGCTGACGGTCGACCGGTCCGGAGATCTGTCGGCCTACCGGTTGTCCATTGTGGAATCCGGTCCGATCGGAAAACCGGGGACGAGGCCGTATCCGGGCTTCGATCCGCGGTACTCCCAGGTGGACTTCACCTTCGGCAGTTGCGGTGACGTCGACTGCGCGCCGGTCGAGGAAAGCGCGCCACCGGTGGAAGCAACGGTCGAGATCGATTATCTCAGCAAGGATTACGCCAGCTTCCGGCAACTGCTGCTGGACCGGTTGAAGCTGACGATGCCGTCCTGGACCGAACGGCACGTCCCGGACATCGGCATCATGCTCACGGAACTGCTCGCCTACGAGGGCGACCGGCTCAGCTACCAGCAAGACGCGGTGGCGACCGAGGCGTATCTGGACACCGCGCGGCTGCGGGTTTCCGTACGGCGGCACGCCCGGCTGGTCGACTACGCGATGCACGACGGATGCTCCGCGCGGGCTTGGGTGTGCATCGAGGCGGGCGAAGAGGTCCCGCTCCCGAAGGGAAAGTTCCGGTTCAGCACCCTGCCCGGTACCTCGTTGAAGGAAAGCGATCTTCGCGGTGCGGCGGAGGTTTTCGAGCCGGTCCACGACGAAGAGGTTCGGCTGATTCCTGCGCGCAACCGGATCAGCCTGTGGACGTGGGGCGACCACGACTGCTGCCTGCCCATCGGGGCGACTTCAGCGACCCTTGTGGACAGTGACCGGGCGTTGGGTCTCTCCGCGGGCGACGTGCTGCTCTTCGAGGAACTGATCGGCGTGCCGTCCGGTCTTCCGGCCGACGCTGACCACACGCACCGGCAGGCCGTCCGGCTGACGTCGGTGACCGAGACCGAAGGCAAGCTGTACCAGCAAAAGCTCCTGGAAGTGACCTGGGCCCGCGAAGACGCGCTTACCTTTCCGTTATGTGTCAACGCTCGCGGCGGGCCCGAATGTGTCGAGCTTGAGGTCGGTGTCGCGAGGGGGAACGTGGTGCTGGTCGAGCACGGTCGGCGGATCGACCCGGAGTGCCACTGCGTTCCCGACCCCGCGCCGGACGAGCCGCAGTGCCCGCGCGACTGCGGCTGTGGTTGCGGCGGCGAGGCCGAACCCCAACCGGCTTACCCGCCGCTGCCGGTGGTCGTTCAGCCGCAGTTGCGCCACCAGCCGGTCACGCAAAGCGTTCCGTTCCCGGATCCCGCCGACATCGCGGCGGCGCAGGCGCGCTGGCTGGTGGGTCTCCCTGGCCGGATCCGCGCGCGGCTGACCAAGCTGTGGCGGAGTGAACTGTCCGAAGAGGACATCGAGTTCGTCACCGTGCTTTTCGGGGCCAAGCTCGTCAAGAAGCTGCACCTTCGTGAGCATCCACGACGCGCCATCCGGTACCTGCTGGCGTGTTTCGACGACCTCCTGGAAACGAAACTGGAACGGCTGAAAGACCTCATCCGCCAAGCTCGCGCGGGGTACGTGCTCACCGCGAAGAACGAGGGCTGGGAGATCGGTCAGAGCTGGGGCGCGGACGAAGGCAGGAAGCTCGACGAGCACCGTGCGGCATTCCGTGGTCCGGCAACTCTCGCCACCCGACCGGACCCGCGCGCGGCACTGCCCGCGGTGACCGTCACGGATCGAAATCATGGTGTTTGGCTGCCACAACGGGATCTGCTCGAGAGCGGACCGACGGACCGGCATTTCGTAGGCGAGGTCACCGACACCGGCGCGACCGTCCTGCGGTTCGGCGACGGTCGCAATGGCGCGAAGTTTCCGTTGAGCGGCGAGCTCACCGCGGCGCTGCGGGTAGGGACCGGTCTGGCCGGGAATGTCGGCCGCGAAGCGATCAGCAGCATCATCTTCGAGCGCACCGACGTGCCCGGCATCCGCAGCGTGCGGAATCCGTTGCCTGCGATCGGCGGAGTCGATCCCGAGCCGGTGTCCGAGGTACGGCTGCGCGCTCCGCAGGAGGTCCGCCGTCGTTTGCTGCGCGCCATCACAGCGGACGACTACGCGACGCTGGCTGGCGCCTCGCCGAGTATCCAACGAGCCGCGGGCGACTTGCGGTGGACGGGAAGCTGGTACGAGGCGCAGGTCGCGATCGATCCGCTCGGCATGGAGGTCGCGCCGACCTGGCTGCTCGACGAAACCCGCGCCGGGCTGTACCGGTACCGGCGGATCGGCCACGACCTTTCCGTCTTCACCGCGACCCTCGTCCCGCTCGACCTCACGGTGCACGTCGAGGTGCTGCCGGACCACATCGCCGGACACGTGCGGACAGCGTTGCGACGGGCGCTCGGCGCGTTCTTCCAACCCGATCACCTCACCTTCGGCACCCCGATCCGGGTCGGCCAGATCGTCGCGACCGCGGCCGCGGTACCCGGGGTCCGGCACGCCGAGGTGACCCGGCTGGAGCGGCTGTTCGGCCCGCCTGGCACCGCGCTCGCCACCGGCGTCCTCCCGATCGGGCCGCTCGAAGTGGCGCAATTGGACGACGACCCGAGCCGGCCCGAGAACGGGCAGCTCACCCTCGACCTGGCAGGCGGACGATGAACTGCGCGCGCACCGGCCCGACGACTCCGGCCACGACCTACCAGCGCCCCGGCTTGCCCGCGCTGTCCCGGCGGATCGGCACCTACGCGCGGTTCCGCCAGTCGATGCTGGCCCGGCTCTCCAGCCGGGCGGCGCTGGCCCCGCTCACCACGCGGGACCCGGACGACCCGGCGATCGCGCTGCTGGACTGCTGGGCCGTCGTCGGCGACGTGCTGACCTTCTACCAGGAGCGGATCGCCAACGAGGGCTACCTGCGGACCGCCACCGAACCCGAATCGCTCACCCACCTCGGCACTCTCGTCGGCTACACGCCGCGGCCCGCGCTGGCGGCGACCACCTTCCTCGCGTACACGCTGGATCCCGGCGCGCGGACGGTGATTCCGGCGGGCACTGCCGCGAAGAGCGTGCCCGGGCAGAACCAGCTGCCGCAGACCTTCGAGACCACGGCGGAACTGCAGGCGCGCGAGGAGTGGAACGCGCTCCAAGTCGCCACTGCCGACCCGGTGGACATCACCGCCAAGAGCGCCCGCGAGATCGAACAGATCGGGATCCAAGGCACCACCGCGGCGCTCAAGCCGGGGGACCGGTTGCTGCTGCTGTTCGGCATGTTCCCGCCGGTGATCCGCGTGGTCGCCGAAGCGGCGGCGGACTTCCAGGCCAACCGGACGACCGCGAAGCTGGTCACCACGGGTGCCGACGAGCTGAACCAGGCGATCGCCCGGCTCCTCGAGGCGATCGGCACCGCGGTGGAGCGAAAGCCCGCGCCGTCGGACTGGATCAACAACACGGTAACCGCGTTGAAGAACACCCAGACCTACCTGGCCAGCCTCGGCACTTCGGCCACGGTGACCTGGGTCCTCGCTCGCACGGCCTACCATGTGAGCACCGAGCTGGCAGAGGAGGCCGCGCTCGCCCGGGCGCACGCGAGCTGCGCGATCCAGGACTGGTTCCGCGATTTCGTCGGACCCGTTTCGGACGCGACGGACGTGCTGCTGAAGCTCTGTACCGCGGCGTTGAGCGAAAGCGATCCGGAACTGCGCTATCTGAGCAACTTCGCCAGAGCATTGTTCTGCTCCTCGCCGGGATACCGCTTCGACGGCAGCAGCGACGGCTGCGGATGCGGTTGCAGCTACGGCACCGACTGCGACCGCGCGGCGGCATTGGCCGGGCTCACCCCGGTGCTGCCGTGGCTGCGTCGCGAGCCGTCCCGGCCGCCGCGCAAGGCGGTCGATCTTCCGTCCACAGTGGACCAATTGTTCCATGCCGGTTCCGACGTGCACCCGAAGCTGCTCATCGCGGCCGACCCCCGGCTGGGGCCGAATCTGCACCACGCGTGGGCGAACGAGCAGATCGCGAATCCGCCCGCGCTGTCCGGTCTCCAGGTGCTGCGGACCAGGGCGGTCGCGATTGCACGCCCGGCCGGTAAGGAAGCGGACTCGGCGGGCACCACGAAGGTGTGGCTGGACGCGGTGTACGACGGCATCGCCGGCGGCAGCTGGGTCGTGCTCGAATCGCCGGATGGCCAGCGGTCCGCCGCGCAAGTGACGTCGGCGGAGCTGGACAGCGTCGACGTCACCGTTCCGGGCAAGTCCGAGCCGGTCGGGAAAAAGCAGGTCACCACGATCACGGTGAACCAGGTCGTTTCGCCGGTTCCCGGGGCGGGCACGGTCGTCTGGGCGCGCGGCGAAACGCTCACCGCGGTCGGCGACCCGATCACCAAGGACGTCGCGGGCGCCGAGATCGAACTGTCGCGGGTCTACGACGGGCTGCGGCCGGGCCGATGGCTGGTGGTGTCCGGCGAACGCACCGACGTGCCGCACACCAGCGGGGTCCAGGCCGCCGAGGTGACGATGGTCGCCGGGATCCGGCAGCGGGTCGAGCCGACCCGCCACGGCAGCCGGGTCCGCACGTTCCTGTCGCTGGCCACGGAGTTGTCTTACCGGTACCGCCGGGACACCGTGACCCTCTTCGGCAACGTCGTCGAGGCGGATCAGGGCGAGACCCGCACCGAGGTGCTCGGCAGCGGCGATCCAGGCGTCGCGAACCAGGTTTTCCAGCTGCGCCAGGCCAATGCGGACAACCCGCTCACGTTCCGGCCGTCCGCCAACGCTTCCGGCGCGGAGAGCACGCTCACCGCTCGCGTGGCCGGCGTGCGGTGGCACGAAACCGACGGGCTGGTCTGGTCCGGGCCGACGAGTCACGACTACGAGGTCTCCGTCGGCGCGGGCGGCACCCGCTCGCTCCGGTTCGGCGACGGCGTCCACGGCGCGCGCATTCCTGCCGGGGTGGAGAACGTGACGGCGGTTTACCGGATCGGCGCGGGCCACGACGGGAATGTCGCGGCCGGACAGATCAGCCAGGCCACCGGACGACCGCCGGGCGTGCGCGCGGTGACCAACCCGCTGGCGTCCGGCGGGGGAGCGGACGGCGACGGACCGGCGGACGCCCGGGCGTCGATCCCGCTGCGGATGCTCGCGCTCGACCGGCTGGTGTCGATCCGCGACTACGAGGACTTCACCCGTGCGCGGGCTGGGATTGGGAAAGCCAAGGCCGCCAAGCTTTCCGACGGCGGACGGCGGGTCGTGCACGTGACGGTCGCGGCGACCGGGGACGCGCGGATCGATTCGTCCTCCGGTTCGGTGGTCGCGCTGGAAGCGGCGTTGGCGAGCTTCGGCGATCGCGGCGTCGAGGTGCGGGTCGCGGTGCGGGAACGGGTGCTGCTCGTGCTGCACGCCGGGATCAAGGTGCTGCCGGACTACTCGTGGGAGCTGGTGGAACCGGCCGTCCGCGCCGCGTTGCTGGACAAGTTTTCCTTTGCCCGCAGGGAACTCGGCGAACCCGCGTTCCTCAGCGAAGCGTTCGCCGCGATCCAGGCGGTGCCGGGCGTCGACTATGCCGCCATCAAGGTGTTCGACGGCATCGGCGGCGACGTCACACCGGTCGAGTTGGCCACGGTCGCGGACCGGCTCACCGAGGCTAAGCCGTGCGTCGGCGCGTCCGGGGCGCGGTTCGAGGAGGTTGTCGACGAGGTGGGCTACGTGGACTCGTTCGGCGAGGACACATTGACGACGATCGCGCTCCGGCACGGGCTGACGGTGGACGAATTGGTCCGGCTGAACCCGGGGGTGGAGTCGACGATGCTCAAGTGGGGACAGAAGTTGACTGTGTACCGCGGAATCCGGCCCGCGCGGCTCGCCGTGCTCCCGGCGGGAGTGCCGGAGGCGTTGATGTTGGTGAGGATCCCATGACCCGCAATCCGGACCGGCTCTACGACCTGATGCCGTCGGTCTACCGGCGGCGCGACGAAGAAAACGCGGGGCCGCTCAAGGCGTTGCTCGGCGTGATCACCGAACAGGCCGACCTGATCGGCGCCGACCTGGACGCGCAGTACGCGGACTGGTTCATCGAGACCTGCCAGGATTGGGTCGCGCCGTACCTCGGCGATCTCGTCGGGTACCAGCTCCTGCCGGGCGCCGACGAAACGCTCGCGACGGGATCGGCGGCGGCCCGGCGGTTGTTGTCCGCTCTCGCGCCTCGTCGCGATGTCGCGCACACCGTCGGCAATCGGCGACGCAAGGGCACGTTGGCGTTGCTGGAACAACTCGCCGCGGATGTCGCGGAATGGCCCGCGCGGGCGGTCGAATTCCGGCAGCTGCTGACGGTTTCGCAAGCCGTCCGGCTGCACGGACGAGACCCGCGCGCGGACCGGCGCAGGCTGACCCGGGGACAGCTGGCCGACCTGCGCGGGACTGACGCGCTCGACCGGCTCGACGGGCCGTTCGACGAGCTGGCACATTCGATCGACGTCCGGCGGATCACCTCGCACCGGGGGACCGGCCGGTACGGCATCCCGGAGATCGGCCTGTACGTGTGGCGGCTGAAGCCGTATTCGATCACGTGCGGGCCCGCGTATTGCGAGGACCGGGCGCGGACCCGGTTCACGTTCAGCATCCTCGGCAACGACACGCCGCTGATCGTCTCCCCGGTGCGGGAGCCGTCGCCGACCCACATCGCGGACGAGACGAACGTGCCGGTTTTTATTCGGCGGCAAGCCTTTGCCGAGCGACCGGCGGTCTACTATGGACCCGAGAAGAGCCTGTGCGTCTACCTCAGCGACGGGAAGCCGATCCCGCTGGCCGACATCATTCCGGCGGATCTGTCCGGGTGGCGCTACCGGCCCGCGCACGGGAAGGTCGCGCTCGACCCGGTGCTCGGCCGGATCGCCTTCCCTGCCCGGCAGGCACCGGAATCCGGAGTGTGGGTCGACTATCACTACGGGTTCTCCGACGACCTCGGCGCCGGTGAATATCCGCGCGCGACGGAAGCGGCGCAGCACGTCTATCGGGTCGGTCCCGGATGCCACGAACTCGTCATGGAAGCCGTCGAGGAATGGCAGCGGGACAAGGAAACCGATCCGAAAGCGCGCAAGGCGGTCATCGAATTCACCGACAGCGGGGCGTACCAGGAACAAATCAAGCTGGTGCTCGACCGCGGCGATTGCCTGACGCTGCGGGCAGCCAACGGGCAACGTCCGGTGCTGCGGCTGCTCGACTGGAACAGCAACCGGCCGGACGCGCTGCGGATCATCGGGACCGACCGCGGCGCGAAGGACGATCCGCTGCCGAAGGTTGTCTTCGACGGGCTGCTGATCACCGGGCGCAGCGTCCAGGTGCACGGTCCGGTCGGGCAGTTCGCGTTGCGGCACTGCACTTTGGTGCCCGGATGGTCGCTCGACGCGAAGTGCTGTCCGGAGCACGAGGAAGAGGCGAGCGTCGAGCTCACGGACACGCCAGCATGTCTGTGCGTGGAACACAGCATCCTCGGCACGATCCTCGTCACCGCCGACGAAGTGCACCGCGAACCCAACCAGATCCGGCTCACCGACAGCATTCTCGACGCCGCCGGGCCCGGCCTCGCCGCGCTGTGCGGTCCGGATGACGGCTGCGCGCACGCGGTGGTCGACTTCCGCCGGTGCACGGTGTTCGGCTCCGTATTCGCCCACGGCGCCGGGCTGCTCGAAAACTCCATTATGGACGGTCGGGTGCGAATCGCTCGTCGGCAGGACGGCTGCGTACGGTTCTGCTGGCTGCCGGAAAGTTCGCGCACCCCGCCCCGATTCCATTGCGAGCCCGAGCATTCCGGTGATCCGGTCCGCGTCGTCCCCCAGTTCACCTCGACCCGCTACGGCACCCCGGGTTACGCGCAGCTCGCGCGGTCCGGGCCGGAAGAAATCAGCCGCGGCGCGGAGGACGGTTCGGAAATGGGGGTCTTCCACGACCTGTTCCACCCGCAACGCGAGGACAGTCTCCGGCTGCGGCTCGCCGAGTACACCCCGGCCGGCACGGACGCCGGCATCCTGTTCGCCACTTAGGAGACCGCCATGCAAGCCGACTTCTCGCGCCGCACCTTCGACTCGCTGAAGCACTTCTCCGCGGTGCTCGCGCAGCAGGGCCGGGTCCAGCTCGACGCGGACGCGAACGAGCAGGCCGCGATCCTGCTGTACCAGCTGCGGACCACGGTGGCCGACCTGCTCGGCCAGTCCGCCGCGCCCGCCGGGGCGCACGGATTCCGGATCGAACCGCACCAGGACCACGCGAAAATCGACGATCTGAGCATCTCGGCCGGCCGGCTGTACGTCGGCGGGCTGCTGGTCGAGAACGACGAGGCCACGAGCTACTGGACCCAGCCCGAGGGCTACCTCGACCAGGAGAAGGACGAACTCCCCGAGGCCGGGCCGTTCGTGGTGTACCTGCGGGTGTGGGAACGGCTGATCACCGCGTTGCAGGATCCGGCGATCCGCGAGATCGCGCTCGGCGACCCCGGCCCGGACACCGCCGCGCGGGCCAAGGTCGTCTGGCAGGTGGCCTGGTGCGCGGGGCAGACCGTCGACGATTTCGAGAAATTCCGGAATTCGCTGAACCCAGAGCCCGGTTTGCTTGCCGCCCAGGCGAAACACCCGGGTGACACCGATGCCTGCCACCTGCCGCCCGAGGCGCGGTTCCGTGGGCAGGAGAACCAGCTGTACCGCGTCGAGGTGCACACCGGCGGTCGCGGGTGGACGGATTCGGTGCCCAACAAGGGTTTCCACCGGCGGCTGCACGGCGCGACCTTCAAGTGGTCGCGGGAGAACGCGTCGGTGGTGTTCCCGATCGTGTCGGTGTCCGGCGCGACGGTGACGCTCGGCACGCTGGGCCGGGACAGCAAATTGGACCTGGACGTCGGCGACTGGGTCGAACTGCTCGACGACGCGGCCGCCACCCGCGTCGCGGACGACCTCCCGGCGGAGGACCGGCCCAAAGCCGCGCCCGCATTGCGTAAGGTCATCGCGGTCGACCCGGCGGACCGGCTGGTCACTCTCGACGACGAACTCGACGAACGCTGCGGTCCCGGTTCCGACGCGGACCTGCGTCCATTCCTGCGCCGCTGGGACCACCTCGCCCCGGACGACAGCGCGGACGGCGCGGTGCCGCTGGTCGAGAACACCTGGATCGACCTGGAGGACGGCGTCCAGGTCCGGTTCGAGGCCCCGCCGAGATCGTCGGCGGAGGACCCGGCGGGCCAGCCGGGCACCTACCGGCGCGGCGACTACTGGCAGATCCCGGCCCGCACGGTGACCGGAGACGTCGAATGGCCCCGCGACGACGACGGCCCGGTTCCGGTGCCGCCGCACGGGGTCGAGTACCGCTACGCCGTGCTGGGCGTGCTCGACGCGGACGGCAAGGTGAGCCATTCGCCGGACAGCTTCGACCCGCTCTTCCGGCCGGGGCCGAATCCCGTCGCGCCCGCGCCTCCCGCGGAGACCCCGAAGAAGGCGACTGAGATCGATGCGCCGCAGCCGGTCGCGCATCCGACGGATTCGGTGGTGTTCGCGGCGGAGAAATCAGCCGGTGCGTCCACCGGTGCGAAAGCCGTTTCCCCGGCGTCGAGCCCGACTCACGCGACGGGCACCGCGGGCGCGGGCGGCAACGGTTCGACCGCATCCGTCGTCCCCGTGCCTGACCTCGCCACCGAACCGGATCCCCCCGACCCCACTGTCGCTTCGCCGAACACCGCGGTCGCTTCACCGACCACCACCGAGCCGTCCGCACCCGAGACGACACCCGCCACCGAGCCGGAGAAACCAGCCATGACGCAACAGTCCACGCAACAGACTTCGCAACTCGGCGACCACTTCACGTCCTGGCTGCGCACCGTCGTCCCCGGCCTGTGGTCGGCGCTCGTCGCGTGGCTCGTCTCGCTGGGCCTGCCCGCTTCGGTGACCGACGCGGTGTCCGGGCTCGGCAACCAGGTGATCGTCCCGGTCGTGCTGGCCATCGTGTACGCGTTGCTGCGGCAGCTCGAACCGCAGATGCCGCCGTGGCTGACGCGAGTCCTGCTCGGGTCCAACCGGCCGCCGAGCTACGCCGAAACCGGGTCGGATCACCATGCGCTGGGCTGACTATTCCGCGGGTACGCCCAGCCCGGGGTCGCTCAAGTCGGCCGGTTTCGACGGAGTGATCCGTTACGCCGGGCTGGGCCGTGGCACGAAACGGCTCACCGGCGGCGAATACCGGACTCTCGTCGGCGGAGGGATGACCGTCGCGCTGGTCATCGAGCTGGGCACCGACGACGCGTGGGGCAGCGGCAACGACGACGACTTCGCCCGCGGCGCCGCGTTCGGCCGGGCGGGCCTTGCCGACGCGCGCGGCATGGGCATCGCGGACTCGGCGCTGATGGCCTGCGCCGCCGACGCCCATGCCGCGGCCTACCAACTCGACGACGTCGTGCGGTTCGCGAACGGGTTCGCCAGCGTCGTCGGCCGGAACCGGGCCGGGTTCTACGGGTTCTCCGAGACGCTGCGCGCGGTGCACGACGCCGGGGTCGTGTCGTGGTACTGGCGCTGCGGTTCGCAACCCACGGCCGCCGAGCGGACCTGGACGCATCTGTGGCAGCGCAACGACGGCACGGTCAGGGTCGACCGGATCCCGTGCGACATCAACGAGCAATACATCCCGCTTCCCGGCGGCGGCCCCGGGCCCGGCGCCGGCCCCGGCAATGACGAGGAGACTCTGATGCTGATTCCCGCTGCGCCGAACGGCGACCACTTCTACATCCCGCTCGCGGGCCGTCCGCCGTACCTGTACCTGTTCGCCGGATACGGCGACACGATCGAGATCAAGCAGATGGACTTCGTGCGCTCGACCAAGGAAGGCACCCAGGGCGACTTCGTGCCCGGCGCGCAGATCCGGAACTTCACGTTCCTTTCCGACCGGCCGGGCCCGCTGGACCTGCGCAGCGCGGCCGCGGCCGGCGCGATCGGCATCTCGATCTGGTACCAGGCAAAGCATTCCTTCACCGCATACGTCGGCTGACTCCGCTCGTCCCCGCCGGCGCGCGGCCACGTACTCTCGCGAGCTCAGCCCGGCAGCTGGGCACCGTCCGGGAAGTCGGTGGACCGGCTCAGCTCGGCCCATTCCTCGATCTCCTTGTCGACAGCGGCGCGGCCGTTCGCGACGAGACGCAGCGCGTCCGAGCCGAGCACCAGGTGCGCGGGCGGATTCGGGACGTCGAGAATGCGCAGCACCGCCTCGGCGGCCTTCCGCGGATTGCCGAGCTGCTTGCCGCTGGCGGCAAGACGATGCTCGCGGACTGGGTTCATCACCTGGTCGTAGTCCGGCACGGAACGGTCGGTGCGGACCATCGACCGGCCCGCCCAGTCGGTGCGGAACGAGCCCGGCGCGACCGCGGTGACGTGCACGCCGAACGGGGCGACCTCCTTGCCGACCGTTTCGAGAATGCCTTCCACGGCGTACTTGCTGCCTTGATAGAAGGACGTGCCCGGCACGGTGATCAGCCCGGCCATCGAGGTGACGCCGAGGATGTGCCCGCGCCGCCGCTGCCGCATATACGGCAGCACTGCCTTCACTGTCGCGACGACGCCGAACACGTTCACCTCGAACTGCGCGCGCAGCTCGGCCATCGTCGACTCTTCGAAGACGCCCTCGTGCCCGTACCCGGCGTTGGCGATGGCGACGTCGATCGGGCCCACCTCGGCTTCGATCTCGTCGACGGTCCGGAACACCGCGTCGTCGTCGGTGACATCGAGGATGCGTGCGAGGGATTTCCCCGGCTGGAGCTGCTCGAACGCCTCGGCGTCGGGCCTGCTTGCGGACGGTGCCGACGACGGTGTGGCCGGCCTGAAGCGCGGCCTCGGCGAACGCGCGGCCGAGACCGGAGCTGGCACCGGTGATCAGGAAGATCTTGGTCATGCCCCGAACTCTACACCGCGTTGAGAAAAATCTGCACTGCGTCAGAAATAGTCAGCGTGATAGAACGGGCAGGTGGAAGAGCAAGGCACCCGGGCCCGCCGCCGGACGGCTCCGACCAAGGGAGACCTGCGCGAGCGCGCGATTCTCGACGCGGCGGAGCAGCAGTTGAACTCGACGGGCGGGGCGTGCATGACCGTCGCGACGATCGCGCAGGAAGCCGGGATCACCCGAGGCGCGCTCTACTTCTACTTCGGGTCCAAGAACGAGGTGCTCGCCGCGCTCGTCGAACGGACGGTGGCCAAGCTGCGCACCGAGGTCGACGCAGTGGACGCGGCCGCCGCGGCTCCCGGCGACGCGGTCCGGCAGGGGATCGGGCAGACCGCGCGGATGTGGCGCGAGCACGGCACGGTGATGCGCACGGCGGTCGAACTGTCGCCGTCGGTTCCGGCGATCGACCAGGCGTGGCGTTCCGCGGTGGTCGCGCTCGCCGACACCATGCGCGGGGTCGCCGAGCGCGCCGGACTGGTCTCCGGAACCGCGGCCGAGGTCGCCGCCGCGCTGGTCTGGATGACTGAACGCGTCTTCTACCAGGCGTTTGTCGCCGACAGTTCGCTGGACGACGCCGCCGCGACGCTGACCCGGGTGTGGCTGGCGGCGCTCGGCCTCGCGACCTAGCCGTTCTTCTGGAGTTCCAGGCGGGGTTGCGCGGCCCGCCGGGGTCCTGCCCGCGCGGACCGGGCGCGGGCGACATTGGGGCAACTATGGCTCTCCGCGGAACTTCGGGGCAACGTCATTCGGTGCTTCACGTCTTTGGGTGCAGAGATTCGCCAAAAGACACGGGGAGCACGAAATGGGATTCACCGCGATGAAGTCGATGAAGCTGGTCATGGTCGGCGGGGCTGTCGCCGCGACCGCGTTGCTTTCCGCGTGCAGCGGAAACAACGTCGACGGAAATGGTTCCGCGGCGAAGAGCATTTCCGACGCGGCGGCGGTCAAGCAGGGCGGTTCGGCCGGTGCGGCGGGCACCGCGGCCACGTCGAACGGTGACGTCAACTGCAGCAAGCTCGGCGGACAGGTCGGCCCGGCCGACGGCAAGCAAATGGACTTGATCGCGGTGCAAAGCACCAATGGCAGCATTCCCGGCTGCACCGAAGCATTCAATGTGATGACCAAGTACTACGAATTGGCGCCGTCGCAGGGCGAAGGACCTGGCCACCGCGTTCTCGGAATCGAAGGGCACTGGGACTGCGCATTGGGCGCGGAAGAGGAATTCGCCCAGGGCGTCGTGAACTGCGGCAAGGACGGCGGCACCGAGTTCATGATCAAGACCGCGCCGACCGCGGGCAAGGGCTCCGGCCAGCAGCCCGCGGCCCCGACCCGCCGCTTCCCGAACACCACGCAGACCGTGCAGTTCACCGGGTTCGACCGTTCGGTCAACATGGCCCAGTTCCAGCTGATCACCTGGAAGAAGGGCGGTGCGGACAACGGCCACTACGTGCCCGTTCCCGGCGACGGCAAGACCTACCGCCTCCCGGTGAGCAAGACCGCGCAGGTGTTCGGCGCGGCCGAGCTGTGCCCCGGCGGCGACGTGGCCATCGACCAGCAGGGCCGCGGCACGAACCCGTGCACCGAGCAGGCGCTGATGGAGGCCCTGACCGGCCCGACCCCGCCGCTCGCCGAGATCCACGTCGACAAGAACGACAACATCGACGTCGCCAAGGAGCTTTACCGCCCCTGACGCGACCGGCGGGATCGCCGTACGTGAGGGGAACCCTGAGGGAATCAGATTCCCTCAGGGTTGCCCCCACGAACATTATAC